>NZ_KV823516.1:0-100392 GCF_001815965.1 Corynebacterium sp. HMSC22B11
ATTTCTCAGTCCAACTAATGGGGAGCAGTTCACTGGGCGGGGGCCTTTCGTGTTGCGGTTTTGCTAGGGGCGGGGGCGGGGCTGCGCGCTAGGGCGACTAGTTTTTTGGACGCCACCGGTCGGCCTGGAGGAAGGGGCTAGAGGCCGGGGCCACCTGGTCCTGGGTCGCTCGGGCCGCCTGGTCCACCGAAACCGAAACCGCCGTCACCGTCCAGGCCATCGCTGATGCGGCCCATCAGGTACGGGGTGGGCTTGACCTGGATCTCCACCTGGCGATCCTTATCTCCCCACACCACGTCCGTGAACGTGGTGACCTCACCCATGTGCAGCAGGTGTAGGCGTGGGCTGATCTGGCCCGGCTTCGAGCTGTATTGCTCCGCGGCCATCGTGGCCATCAGGCCGATCGAGCCCATCAGGTCATTGCCATTGGTGACCTCGCGCGCCAAGGTCAGGTGGCGGTGCGGGCTGGCGAAAATGATGCCCGAGCTCAAGTCCACATCGGGGCGATGGCGGGCGAAAAGCTCCTCCAAGAACAGCGGGGCAGAGCCGGCGTAATAGGAGCTGGAATCGATGGACCACACCATCTCCGGGTCCTGCTCGCCATCGTGGGGCAGAACGCCCGAATCCGAGCGCATCTCCCGGAAACGCAGGTCGGACTCGATGAGGTCCTGCCACAGATTGCGGTATCCCATCCGGTAGAGGTGCTCCACCAGGCCGCGGTCGTCGAGGTCGCGCTCCGTGAGCGCTCGGATCCCGCCGGGGCGGTCCAGGCAGAGGCGCACGATGAGGTCATCGGCGTAGGGGCGGACGGGGGAGTCCTTATCGAACTGGAAGGATCCCTTCGGCGCCACGCCCAGCTCCTTCTTGACCGGCGCCAAGCGCACGCGCATCGCGGCATAAAAATCCGCATCACGCATCTGGGAAACCGGGACCTCGGTGGGGGCCTGCGGGGTGACGCCCTGCGGGGCCGCGGGGGAGCCCTCCGACTCGCCATTCAAGCTCGCGGCGTCCGGAAAAGCAGCAGCGTCGGGCTGCTGGACCGGGGCGCTTTCCGCACCGCTGGCGGCGGCGGGTTGGCCGAAGAGCCGTTCAAACCAATTGGGCTTCCGAGAGGTCATATCCTCCAGCCTAACCGCTCGGGCGGAAAACCCCAGAAGAAGGAATACTTTGCCCGCAGAATCGTTGAGGCAGAATGGAAGCGCAAAGTTCAGCGCGGTAGACTCAAGGTTGAGTTGCGGGGCGTGCCCTGAGCAGCGCCGAACGGCATCGCGCAATAGCGCAAAAAATTTAGAAAAACAGCAGATGAGAACGAAGGCAGAAGACAATGAACCGTGAATGGATAGACAAGGACTATTACAAAGACCTCGGTGTGAGCGACAGCGCCAGCGCTGAGGAGATTAAGAAGGCCTACCGCAAGATCGCGCGGGATAACCACCCGGATAAACACCCCGGGGATACCGCAGCTGAAAACCGCTTTAAGGCAGCCTCCGAGGCCTACTCTGTCGTGGGTGATAAGGAGAAGCGCAAGGAATACGACGAGCTGAAGTCCATGGTCGCCTCCGGCGGTATGGGCGGCGGCTTTAGTGGTACCCCAGGTGGCTTTAGCGGCTTCGGCGGCGGTGGCGGCCGATTCGGCGGCTTTAGCGGTGGCACCGGGATGGGCGAGGAATTCAATATCTCGGACATCTTCGGTGACGTCTTCGGCGGCGCAAACAGCGGAGGCGGCGGCTTTAGCGGCTTCAGCGGCGGTGGCGGACGGCGCCAACGCAAGCGCAGCCGGGGCGCGGACGTAGAAACCGAGATCACCCTCGAATTCCGGGAAGCCACCAAGGGCGTGACCGTGCCCATCCGGCTCACCAGCGCGGCCCCCTGCACCAACTGCCACGGCTCCGGCGCGAAGCCCGGCACCAGCCCGCGCACCTGCGGGACCTGTAGCGGCAACGGGCTGGTCTCCGAGGACCGGGGCGCGTTCGGGTTCTCCCGGCCGTGCCCGGACTGCTCCGGCACCGGCACCCGCATCGAGGATCCGTGCCCGGACTGCTCCGGCACCGGCCAGCAGCACCGCCCCCGCACCATCACCGTCCGCGTGCCGGCCGGCGTGGTCGACGGCCAGAAGGTCCGCCTGGCAGGGCAGGGTGCCGCAGGCGAACGTGGCAAGCCCTCCGGCGACCTCTTCGTCACCGTCCACGTCAAGCCCGACAAGGTCTTCACCCGAAGCGGCGACGACCTGCAGCTCACCGTCCCGGTCAGCTACACCGAACTCGTCCTCGGTGGGGCGGTCACCGTCCCGACCCTGGACTCGAAGGTGCGCGTGCGCATCCCACAGGGCACCGCGGACGGCACGACCCTCCGGGTGCGGGGACGCGGCGTCCACAAGCGCAACGGCAACAGCGGCGACCTGCTGGTCACCGTGAAGGTGGAGATCCCGAACAACCTCGACGAAGGCGCGATGAGCGCCCTGCGCAGTTACGCCGAGGAGGAGAAGCGCTCCGGCTTCGACCCTCGTGCCAACTGGGCCGGTCGGGACTAACAGCCAGGAAGTGGAGGTGAAAGCCAATGTCTGAGGCAAGCAAGAAGCAGGGCCCGAATGAGCAGGCCGGGCCGGAGGCTGGTACGGCCGGGGCCAGAAGCAAGGGGGAGGAGCAGGAGGTCTTCGTGATCTCCGTGGCCGCCGAGATCACCGGCATGCACGCCCAAACCCTGCGCACCTACGACCGCATGGGGTTGGTCACCCCACAGCGCACCCGTGGTGGCGGGCGGCGCTACTCCCGGGACGATATCGCCCAGCTGCTGGAGATCCAGCGGCTCTCCCACGAGGAGGGCGTGAACCTCGCGGGCATCCAGCGCATCATCGAGCTGGAGGAACAGTTGCAGGCTGCACAGCAGGAAAATGCGGTGCTGCGCCAGCAGCTCGCCAATGCCCGAGGCGAATCGCGGGGCCGCAGCCGCGGCGAGATCGTGCACGTGCCGCGCTCCACCGCAGTGGTGCTATGGGAGCAGCGGCGCAAGCGCTAGCGGTATGTCTAGCCAGCCCGCCAGTGAGACGTTTCAGGCCCGCTCCCTACCTTGGGGCAGCGGGCCTGAAGTTCATTATTGGCGGTTTAGAGCGTGATCTCTCCGGTGAGGATGAGCCAGAGCCCCGCGATAGAAGAAATAGTCACGATAGCAGCGATCAGCCATTCGAAGGCGTTGAAGATCCGCTCGTTCGCGGAGATGCGGGTGAAGATGTAGATGATCATGCCCGGCATCACCAGCAGCGTTCCCAACAGCACGAAACGCAGGTCGGCGGCGTAGAGCAGCCACAGCGAGTAGATGAATGCCACCCCGCCGAGCAGCAGGTGAACCCGGTTGGTGGACTTCGGGATCTCCGGGCCGGAGAGGTTGAACAGGCGGCCGGCATCCGGGTGGGCGATGCCCGCGCCGCGGGTGGCCAGGAACAGCAGGTACAGCGAGCTGAAGACGTAAGGCAGCAGGTAGAGCGAGGTTGCCAGCTGCACCATCGTGGAGTACGTGGACTCGTTGAGGTAGAAGATCACGATGAACACCTGGATGATCACCGCGGAGAACAGCTGGGCGGTGACCGGGGCGCCCTTCGGGTTCGTCTTACCAACGAACTTTGGCAGCAGGCCATCCTGGGCCATCAGCATGATCGGCTCGGCGCACAGCATCTGCCAGGAGACGTAGGCTCCCAGCACGCTGATGCACAGGCCGATGGAGATCAGGCCCGCGCCCCACGGTCCGACGACGAGCTCCAGGACCTCCGCCATCGAGTTATCACCCATCGCGGCGAGCTCCTCGCGGCTGGCCACGCCGAAGGACAGGAAGCTGACGAGCACCAGCAGCAGGAAGACAACGAGGAAGCCCAGCAGGGTGGCCAGGGAGACGTCCTTGCGGTGGCGCGCCCGCTTGGAATAGGTGGACGCACCCTCCACACCGATGAACGCCCAGACGGTGAAGAGCATCATGCCCTTGACCTGGTCGGTGAGGGTGCTGACCTGGTTGCCATCCTCACCGAAAGAAGCGGCCTGACCCCAGAAGTCCGTTGTGAGGACCTCCGGCTTGAAGCCCACGAAGGCAACCAGCACGAGGAAGGCAATGATCGGCAGGATCTTCGCGACCGTGGCGACCACGTTCATGATCGCCGCCTGGCGCACGCCGCGCGAGAGCACCAGGAAGATCGTCCAGGTCAGCGCGGAGACCGCGAGGGACTGAACGAAGGGGTGATCGCCACCGAAGATGGGGAAGAAGAAGCCCAGCGAGCTGAAGAATAGGGTCGCATAGCCCACCTGGGCGATGATCGTGCCCAGCCAATAACCCCACGCCGAGGCGAAACCAATGAAGTCACCCAGCCCGGCGCGCACGTAGCTGTACACGCCCGAGTCGAGGTGCGGCTTGCGCTGCGCGAGAGCCTGGAAGACATAGGCCACACACAGCATGCCGAGGCCGGTGATGATCCAGCCGATCATCGCCGCGCCTGGGGAGGCCACCAGCGCGATGTTCTGCGGCATGGCGAAGATGCCGGCGCCCACAGCGCTGCCAATGATCAAACTGACAAGGGTGCCAAGCCGGACGGTGCGCGGGTCGTCGGCGACCAAGACCTCCGGGGTGGACGGCTGAGCGTTAGTCTTCATCTTTCGTAGGCTACAGCGAAGAAAGCACCGACGCGAATAAAATCAAAAAGGGGGTATCCCCTGGTGAGGCGCTTATTCGCGGAGGGCTGCCACCACCGCCGGGTCGTTGTAATAAGCGCTGTGAGAACTCGTCTCTCCACTAAGGGCCAGCCGCGCGTCGTCGACCCGGTCGATCCCGTACTCCAATAGCCGAGAAATGCCAGCACGCTCGCCACTGCCGCCCGGCTTCAGGAGGTCATCGGCCCCGAAAAGTGGGGAGGTGGGGTCGGCTCCGTGGATGCCCTGGTTCTTCGGGAGGACGGCGGCGGGGTCGGACGCCAGCTTCCCAACGGTGGCGGCGGAGCTGATGTTTTCGATGAGGTCGCCGGGTTCGGTGTAGGCCTCGACCCGAGCGCCGGGGTTGAGCCGCAGCTCGCTGGTGTGGTTGACGGGGACGCCGGGGCTGCCGAGGAAGGTGATGCGGTCGGCGTCGAGGTGGCCGTCGGCCGCGCCCTGACCGACGACGACGGAGCCGTAGCTATAGCCACTGACGTGCAGCGTGGCGTCGGGGTTAATCCGGCGCAGGCTGTCCTGGAAGGCCCGCAGCCGGGCGCCACCCGTCGTGGCGAGCTCCCCACTGGCGCCGCTGATCAGGTTGCTGGGGGCGTGGTAGCCGTTCCAGGACACCACCGCGACCTTTTCCCCGGCGAGTTGCTGGGCGAAGCGCACCTGCTTCGCTTTGGCGGCGTCCCCGCGGGACCCCACCCCGCCGACGAGGGTGATGACCCGATCTGCGCTGGCCACATCGCCGACCACGGTTGCGGTGCCGTAGGGCAGGTTGATGCTCTGGGCGGGCATCACGGCCGCCCCACCTGGTTCGGCCCCGCCCCAGCCGACCACGGGTACCGGGCGGACATGGGAGGCGAGTGCATCGACGGCGGATCCGGTCGCAGCGTCGACCGCCCGCACCAGTGTGAGCGCGGACTGCGCGATGCCGGTGAGCGGACCGGTCAGGGGTTGAAGTGCGGGAACCTCCGTGCGCGCCACACCAGCACTGTCGATGCGGATCATGGGCTCAACCCAACGCAGCGCTTTGAGGATGCCCTGAGCGATCTGCAGTGTCCGGGCGTAGCCGCTGGTCGAGGTGCCGCACAGGCCGGCTGCCCAGCCCGTGGAGTCCGCCTGTGTGAGCGCGGTGCTCAGCCGGTGGTGTGCCGCGTCCGCCGCCGCGCCCTGCCACACCTCCGGTTCGGTCATCCCCAGGCCCCTGCACTGCGCGGCGAGTTCGGAGATGTGATTGCCGGCATCCGACCAGGTACGTGCCTGCTCAAGAATCTCGCCGGTGGCGGCGTGCTCCACCGCGGGAACCGTCACCCCGCTCATGGCAGCTCACCTCCACCGGTGGGAGCCAGGCACCGTGCAGCCACCGAATCGGCCGCGGTGTTGGCGTCCTTAAAAGACGAGATATCGGCGCACATCCGCTGCCACTGATCCAGTTGGGAACGCAGGGCGACGGGGACGGCGGCGTTGGCGAGTTCCACTGCCGTGCCCATGCGTGGCCCGGGACCGGGAATCAGCCCTGGGCTGAGCCTTCCGGCCTGCTCGGAAGTCTGCGCGTGGAGTTTCTCGCTAGCCATGAGGACGTGCTCCAGGGCGATGGGGTCGAGGTTGAGGACGTCGCCGTAGTTCAGCTCTGTCTTGTTGTTTCCTGCTTCGAGTGGCTCGCCGGACTGGCCACCGGGGTCGGGGGAGGAGAGCCCGCGCAGGCTGCCCTCCACCTGGTCCGTGAGTTCTGCATGGTTGGTGAGCCCCAACCGGGCGCGTTCGGCCCCCGCCTGCACAACATCTTCGGCAGTCTGGTTTGCCGTGCTGGATACTGTGTCTCCGATGCGGCCGAGGATCTGCTCGATCCCCGGTGCGAGCGTGGTGGTCTCTGGCATTGTTCCCCCTTCGTGTTCGGTGGCCTGGTGGCGGGTCTGCTTTGCCGCCTGTGGCCGGTGCGTTTAGGAAAACACCGCCGGCGGGGAAGTCATAGGGGTTGCGGCCCCAAGAGAGATTTCTGTGGATAGCCACGTCGGGGATATCCACAGTGGCCGCGGAAGTACCCCAGACCTATTCGCTCCGAGCGGCAGCGCGGGGGCTGGTTTCTCGTTACCCTGGTGGCATGCGAATCTCCGTGATCCAGATGAGCGCCCAGCCGGATGTTGAGGCGAACCTCGCCCTCATCCGGAAGTACATCGCTGGCTCCGCGCAGAACGGTGCTGACCTCGTGGTTTTCCCCGAGGCTGCGATGTTTCCCTTCGATTCTGGGCGCCTCGACACGGTCGCTCAACCCCTCGACGGTCCCTTCGGTCGGGCCATCAAGGCCACTGCTGAGGAGCACGGGATCGTCGCCGTCGTGGGCATGTTCACCCCGGCGGATACGGTTTTCCGGCTGCCCAATGGGGAGCTGTCCACCGAGCGCCCGGATGATAGCGGTGGCATCCAGGAGTTCCGCCGCGTGACCAACACCCTGCTGGTTGCGGGGCCGGGAATCTTCGCGGGCTACGACAAGATCCACTGCTTCGACGCCTTCGGCCACCAGGAGTCCGCCACCGTGCGTCCTGGCAACCGTCGCGTGACTTTTGAGCTCAACGGCGTGAAGATCGGCCTGGCCACCTGCTACGACATCCGCTTCCCCGGCCACTTCATCGCCCTGGCGCAGTCCGGTGCGAAGGTCATCGTCGTGCCCACCAGCTGGGCCGATGGGCCGGGCAAGCTCGATCAGTGGCGTGCGCTGACCTCAGCACGGGCCCTGGACTCCAGCTCCTACCTCGTGGCCGCTGGTATGGCCCGCCCCGGCAGCCCCGAGGATTACGGCAAGCCAGAAGGCCCCACCGGCATCGGGCACTCCGTGGTGGTGAGCCCGCAGGGGGCCAAGCTCGCGGAGACCGGCTACGCCGCCCAGGTGCTGACGGTGGATATCGACCCGAATTCCGTGGATCACGTCCGCAAGGGCCTGCCGATCCTCGGCGGCCACAACCTCGACCGCGAGATCACCGAGACGATCCACATCGAGCCAGAGGACTAGCCTAAGCCCCATCCACGCTGAGCTGCTCGGAATCCGCGCCCGCTGCCAGCAGCGCATCCACGCTCGCGGTGACCTGCGCGTGGCTCCCGGCGACGAGCACCCGGGCGCCCTGCCACGCGCCGTCCCGGATGGCGGCGTTCACGGCATGGCCGACCCGCAGCAGTCCATCGAGCTCCGCCGACGTCCCCGTCAGCTCCTCCACCCCGGCCGCCTCCGCCGCCACGGGCACCACCCGCAGCCAGTCCCAGGCGCGCGCAAAGCCCAGCAGGCTGGGAAGCTCGTAGAATTCGGCGACGCTACCCGCTCCGACATACAGCGCGGTCTCCGGTGGTTCGGGCCGCTGCGCGAGCTCCAACAGCAGGGCCCGCAGTGGAGCCAGGCCTGTGTCCTGCGCAATCATGCACACCGGGCGCTCGTCCTCCGCATCCACACTGAGGAAGCCGTAGCTCGCCCCGAGCGCCCATTGATCACCGACCTGGGCCTGCGCGAGGATTGCGCGCCGGGCCTCGGTGTCCCCGCGCACGTGGAACTCGATCAGCCCGTCCGGGTTCGCGGGCGTGGCGGGGTGCAGGTATTGCCACTGGGTGTCGCCGTAGGGGGTACGGATGTCCAGGTACTGCCCGGTCCACCAGGGTTGCGGTGAGTTTTCCTGCACGCGAATGACGCCGATCGCGGGCCGTCCGGTCTCCTCGTCACCGGGGTAGGCTTCCGCCACGTCGAGAACCTCGGCGGTGCGCGTCGCGGTCGCGGTGCTGCGCTGGGCGCCGAGGGCGAGCAGGTGGCAGGTTAGGTCTGCGGCATCCTCCAGCGTGGCCTGTGCTTGCTCATCCAGGGTCAGGACGTCGGCCCCCGCGTGGCCGAGTGCCCGGGCGAGCGCACCGTAGTGCTCGGCCTCCAGCCCGTGCTTGCGCAGGTCGTGGCCGAGGGCAAGAAGGAAATCGGCTTCCTGGTGGGGGTATTCGCCGGTGTAATCCCCCGGGTCCTGAGCTAGCCCGAGGCTGGTGAGTAGTGCCCGGATGCTCCGTGCCAGGAGGGACTGGTCTGGTTTCAGATCCGACCACGTGCTCGGGGAAGCGTCTGGGAAACCCCCGGTGCGCACTGGCTGGGCGGTGGGAGCGAGCGCGGGGCCCTGGGTATCGAGGATGTCCCGGACGCGTGCGCTCAGGGGCCCGAGGTGGTTGAGGATGGGGGAGAGCAGGTCAATGGAGCCGCGGTCGCTGGGTGCTGCGTGATGTGACATTGTGTTGGGCTCCCTTCCTGGGCAGCTGCCGCGGAGGCAGCGGCCAGCTGTGATGCGGGCTCATTGTCCCATAATTCTTTAGCCCAAGGCCATCATCGGGGGCTGCGCGGCGTGGCCGGGGCAGGGAAGGGTAAGAGTGGGCCGGGGATCAAAAAATATTTTAGGTTGAGTGGAATAGACTCAAGGCTGGCGTGGTTGAGTCTAGTGAACTCAATTAGGATAGGTAGCAACAAACCTCACCACAGAAAGGTCACGACATCATGAGCTCCTTTACTCCAACCACCATGACCCGCGAAGCAATGCAGACCGCCCTGCAGGACGCCTCGAACCGCGGGAACCCGGACATCCGTCCCGGCCACCTGCTGGTGGCCCTGCTCGAGCAGCAGGACTCCATTACCCAGCCGATCCTCACCGCAGCTGGCGTCAACGCCGACGCCGTGCGGACCCAGGCGAAGTCCCTCGTGGAGGGCTACCCCACCGCACAGGGCTCCGGCATGGCCAATCCGCAGTTCAACCGCGACGCCCTGAACGCCATGACGGCCGCCCAGGAACTCGCCGGGGAACTCGGCGACACCTACGTCTCTACCGAGGTGCTGCTCGCCGGCATCGCCAAGGGCAGCTCGGACGCCGCCACGATTCTGCACAACCTGGGCGGCACCTTCGACGCCCTGCGTGGTGCTTTCGAGAGCGTGCGCGGCAACCGCAAGGTCACCACCGAAGAGCCGGAAGGCCAGTTCCAGGCCCTGGAGAAGTACTCCACAGACCTCACCGCCGCCGCCCGCGCCGGGAAGATTGACCCGGTCATCGGCCGCGACCAGGAGATCCGCCGCGTGGTCCAAGTGCTATCGAGGCGCACGAAAAACAACCCCGTGCTCATCGGTGAACCGGGCGTGGGTAAGACCGCGATCGTCGAGGGACTGGCCCGCCGCATCGTCGCCGGCGACGTCCCCGAGTCCCTGAAGGGTAAGAAGCTGGTCTCCCTGGACCTGGGCGCGATGCTCGCCGGTGCGAAGTACCGCGGCGAGTTCGAGGAGCGCCTCAAGGCCGTCCTCGACGAGATCAAGGAAGCCGACGGCGAGATCGTCACCTTCATCGACGAGCTGCACACCATCGTCGGCGCCGGTGCCGGTGGCGACTCCGCGATGGATGCCGGCAATATGATCAAGCCGCTGCTCGCCCGCGGTGAGCTGCGCCTGGTCGGTGCGACCACCCTGGACGAGTATCGCCAGCACATCGAGAAGGACCCGGCCCTGGAGCGCCGCTTCCAGCAGGTCTACGTCGGCGAGCCGACCCCGGAGGACACCATCGGTATCCTCCGCGGGCTCAAGGAGCGCTACGAGGTGCACCACGGCGTGCGCATCCAGGACTCCGCCCTGGTCGCCGCCGCCAGCCTCTCGGATCGCTACATCACCAGCCGCTTCCTGCCGGATAAGGCCATCGACCTGGTCGACGAGGCCGCCTCGCGCCTGCGTATGGAGATCGACTCCCGACCGGAGGAGATCGACAACGCCGAGCGCATCGTGCGCCGCCTCGAGATCGAGGAGATGGCCCTGGCCAAGGAGACGGACGCCGCCTCCAAGGACCGCCTCGAGCGCCTGCGCTCGGAGCTGGCCGATGAGAAGGAAAAGCTCGCCGGCCTGACCGCCCGCTGGGAGAACGAGAAGTCCAGCATCGACTCGCTGCGCGGAATCAAGGAGGAGCTCGACGCCCTGCGCCGAGACTCCGAGATCGCGGAGCGCGACGGCGACTACGCCAAGGTCGCTGAGCTGCGCTACGGCCGCATCCCGGACGTCGAGCGCCGCCTCGAGGAGGCCGAGCAGGCCCAGGCCAAGGCGCAGGCCGACAACCAGGAGATGATGCTCACCGAGGAAGTCACCCCGGACACCATCGCCGAGGTCGTCTCCGCGTGGACCGGCATCCCGGCCGGCAAGATGCTGCAGGGAGAAACCGAGAAGCTGCTGGAGATGGAGAGCGTCCTGGCGGGCCGCGTCGTCGGCCAGAAGGATGCAGTCAACGCGGTCTCCGACGCCGTGCGCCGCGCGCGTGCCGGCGTGGCCGACCCGAACCGTCCGACCGGCTCCTTCCTCTTCCTCGGTCCCACGGGCGTGGGTAAAACAGAGCTGGCCAAGGCTTTGGCGGAGTTCCTCTTCGACGACGAGCACGCGATGGTCCGCATCGACATGTCCGAGTTCGGCGAGAAGCACTCCGTCGCCCGCCTGGTCGGTGCCCCTCCGGGATACGTCGGCTACGACCAGGGCGGTCAGCTGACCGAGGCGGTGCGCCGTCGCCCGTACACGGTCGTGCTCTTCGACGAGGTGGAGAAGGCTCACCCGGACGTCTTCGATATCCTGCTGCAGGTTCTCGACGAGGGCCGACTGACTGATGGCCAGGGACGGACGGTGGACTTCCGCAACACGATGCTGATCCTGACGTCCAACCTGGGCGCTGGCGGTAACCACGAGCAGATCATGGACGCGGTGAAGGCTCACTTCAAGCCGGAGTTCATCAACCGCCTGGATGATGTGCTGATCTTCGACCCGCTGTCCGAGGAGCAGCTGGAGCACATCGTGGACATCCAGATCGGTGGGCTGGCGGATCGCCTAGCCTCCCGTCGCCTCACCCTGGATGTCTCCCCGGAGGCGAAGGCCTGGCTCGCCAAGCGAGGCTACGACCCGGCCTACGGCGCCCGCCCGCTGCGCAGGCTGATCCAGAAGGCCATCGGCGATGCGCTGGCCAAGGAGCTGCTCTCCGGCGCGATCCGGGACGGCGATACCGTCCGCGTGGACGTGGACCCACACGAGGTCGACGGCGTGGACAGCCTCTGGATCCACCGCGGCGAGTAATCGCATCCTGCCGGGGCGGGTGAATCCTCGCCCCGGCACAGCCAAAGGCCCGGCGGCCCCTCAGTAAAACTGAGTGCTCGCCGGGCCTTTTCCTCTGCTCGCTGTGTTTATGCAGGGCGCAGCGGCTTAGTAGTTCGGGTTATAGAACGCCTTCGGCAGGCGCTGGGAGTCCAGCTCGCTGCCGTCCGCTCCAATCACGCGCAGGGTCTTGCCGTCGATCACGATGGTGTTCGGCGCGGCTGGGACGCGGAACTTGCCGCTGGCCACGTTCGCGGAAGCCATGTCGACGTCCTCCTCGTAGCCCATGCCGTCGCTGTAGCCACGGTAGTAGTAGCGGCCGTTATCCGGGTTTTCGCAGATCGAGACGTAGGTGGAGCCGTTGGTCGCCGCGTATACCCACTCGTCGGTGGAGTTGCAGCGGGCGTTACTGCTGACCTCCCAGCCGTCGGAGCGCAGCCCGGAGGGGTAGTCGGACGGAGACGAGACCGCCTTCGGGCCGTTGGAATCTTCCGGCTCGGAGGTCTCGGTGTCCTCGTCTTCGTCCTCGTCGTCCTCCTTGGTGGTCGTCTTCTCGGAGGAGGGTTCGTCCTCGTACTCCGTCTCGTAGACGGTGACAGGCTCATCGTTGGAGCCACCCTCCTTGGAGCCCGCGAGGAACCACCACAAGCCGCCACCGATCAGCGCGAGGATCAGGAGGAGGATGAGCGCGATCAGCCAGCCCTTGCCCGATTTCTTTTCCGGGGCTTGCTGATAAGGGGCCTGCTGTTGTGGCCCCTGGGCGTAACTCTGCTGGTAGCCACCCTGCTGATAAGGGCCTTGCTGGTAAGGGGCTTGCTGATAGCCCTGACCATTCGGCGGCCCCTGCTGGAAACCTTGCTGATAGGGGCCCTGCTGGAAGTTCTGACCGTAGTTCGCCGTGCCAGCCGCCGCCCCTGCCGAGGCCGCGCCCCGCTGGTAGTTCGGTGGCTGCGGAGAGTTCGCCAGCGCCGCCCAGTCCCCCTCCGGGTTCGACGAGCGCAGGTCCGGGTCGGTGGTCTCCTTGCCCGAGTCCCGCGGCGCGTTGGGGGACGTCGGCGCGGGCTGGTCGGCGCTCGGCTGGTTGGTGCTCGGTTGGTTGGTGCCTGGCTGGCTCCGCGCCCACGGATTATCCGAGGGCTGATTCCATGGGTTCTCCGGCTGACCGTCGCCGGAGCCAGACGGCTTCTTCTCCCACGGGTTTTCAGACATCCACTGCTCCAGTCTTTGAAGGGTAGAAAGCTAACCTAAAAAGCATATAAGAAAGCGCGCCTGAGCGGGGGATAGGCCCGCCCGAAGGACGCTCCCACGGGGGCTCGTGGGGAAGAGGCTGAGTAATGAAAACCTCGGGCGTGCACAATCTCTAGGATGGTGACCATGAGCCAAGCAACTTCCCGGCGCGTGCACGATACCTTCTCCAAAATTCCGGGCCCATTCATCAGCGGTGAGCATCTTTATGAGGCCTATCGCCTCGGCGAGCGCATGACCATCATCGACTCCCACTGGGCTAAAACCGAGAACAGCGCGTGGGAAGCCTACGTGGGTCAGCACCTGCCGGGGGCGATGTTCTGCAACCCTCTCCAGCACCTGGCCGGCACCCCGTCGCGTGCCCGGGGCCGCAATCCCATGCCGGGTCTGGCTGCCCTCCAGCGCAACTTTTATAACTGGGGCATCACGGAAGGTCGCCCCGTCGTTATCTATGACGCCGGTCGCAATATTTACGCTGCTCGCGCCTGGTGGATCCTGCGCTGGGCTGGCGTCGAGAATGTGAAGATCCTGAACGGCGGAACCTCCCAATGGGAGAAGGCGGGCGGCGACGTCGCCGGCGGAATCGGTGCCCTCCGGGGACGCGGGGACTTCAAGGTCCGGCCGCGGTCCATGCCGGAGCTATACATCGACGAGATCGACGTCTGGTGCCGCGACCGGATGCTGGTTGACTGCCGCGACCCGGAGCGCTTCCGCGGTGTTCGGGAGCCCTTCGACCACCAGGCAGGTCACATCCCGAGCGCGGTGAACATCCCCGTGGCCTCCCTGCTGGATGAGGAGGGCAAGGTACTGGGTGGCGCACAACTGCGTGAGATCTTCACCAGCCACGGCATCGATGAGAACACCGAGCTGACCGTGCACTCCGGGTCCGGGCTGGACTCCGCCCTCTTCCTGGCAGCGATGGAGGAGGCAGGCCTCCCCGTCGGGCGGCACTTCGTAGGGGGTTGGTCACAATGGTCCGCTTCCTCCTCCCGCAAGATCGCGCGTGGTTAAGCTGGGGAAGCATGACAGATGGGCACGACTTTGAGGACCTCGGCGGCGCGGGGGATGTAGGCGCCGCAGGCTTCGGCGCGGCCGACGTGGACGCCGTCGCTGCAGACCGCGGGGAAGCCCTGAAGGCGGAGCGCACCCCGGTGGGGGCACCTCTCGCTGGAACGACCGCGCCGCTGAGCGCAGTGCCGCACCCTGTGTTCGCCTCCGGCTCCGCAGGCGCGGGAGTGGCTGTGATCCCAGACCCCGATAAGGAGATCGTGGAGGTGCAGTCCCCGGTCGCGGGAACCATCGTGCGGATGCAGCCCCACATGTTCGTCGTGGAGCTGGAGGACGAGAGTGCCCGCGTGCTGGTGCAGATGGGCATCGACACTGATCAGCTCAACGGGCAGGGCTTCGCGACCCGCTGGGTTGAGGGCTCGACCGTGCAGGCGGGAGCCCCGGTGGTCACCTACGCGCCCAAAGAGGTTGGCCGCCTCGGCTACGACCCGATCGTGCTGGTGTTGGCGCTATCCCACGGGTCGGGGGAGATCGAGTTTCCCGTCGCGCTGAGCGGCCCGTGCGCGGCGCAAGACGAGCTGTTTAGGGTTTAGCCACATGGCACGGCGTCTATTGAACCTCGTCACGATGCTGTGGATGCTCACCGCGTTGACGGGCTTTCCGCAGTTGCTGGACACCGACGTGCTGCGCCGGGTGGCGACCTATTACTTCCTGGGGCTGTTCGCGCTGCAGATCATCCCGTTGGTGATGACCTACAACGGCAGCTTCGGCCACCGGCTCCACCCGATCAACGTGGCCTATATGTCGCTGGCCTCGCTCGGGCTGGTCGGCAGCGTGATGCTGGCGATCGTGTTCGGGGTACACGGCGGCCCGGCGGTCACCATTTTCGCGGGCGCGCTGCTGTTCATGGGGGTTGTGGGAGCGACGGTACTCGCACTCTTTGCCCAGCCGTGGCGCGACTGGGCCTTTAAGCAGCGTGAGAGCGAATATCTGGAGCGGATGAATCACCGCTTAGAGGTGCGCGCGGAGGTGCGCCCCCAGCTGCACTCTGCCTTTGGGGAGAGGGCCTTTGGGGAGCGGGCTTTTGGGGAGAAGGCCGCTGGGGGCGAAGGCGGCAGGAAAACCAGCGAAGAGGACTAACCCGCCGGCTGGGGCTTCGCCCGCAAGTTCTAGAGGCCGTGCTTGGCGCGCATGATGCGCAACATCGTCTCCCGCGGCACGAGTCGCTGCAGGATATACGGCACCGGCGCCAGCGAACCCTGGGCGTACACCGCACGCGGGCGCGCTTCTGCCACCACGGTGTCCACCAGCTCCGCGACGTCCTCAGCGCTGATGCCCTTGGCTTCGTTGTCGTTGAGGGTGTCGAGCATCCGGTGGAAGTCCCGCGAGTACGGGCCGGTGTCGTCGACGTAGATGGTGCGCCGCGAACTGAGCCCCGTGGCGATCGCGCCGGGCTCCACGGTGGAAATGCTGACCCCGAACGGTGAGAGCTCGCTGCGGGCGGAGTCGGCGAGGCTGCGGATCGCGGCCTTCGAGGCCACGTAGCTGCCCCGGTAGCTCAGCGGGAAGCTCCCCAACATGGAGCCGATCATGACGATGCGGCCGAAACCCTGCTCGCGCATCGCCGGCAGGAACTTCTGGGTGAGATCCACGTGCCCGATGACATTGACCTGGAATAGCCGCTCCAGCGCCTCCCGGGGTAGTTCCTCCAGTGGGCCGTTCTGGCTCTCGCCGGCATTGTTAACGAGCACGCCCGGCGCGCCAAGTGCCAGGACGTCCTCGGCGAAGGTCTCAATAGAGGCCTGATCTGCGAGGTCTAAGGCTAGGTACTCCACATTCGGTACCGGGTCGGTGAGCGTAGCCGGGTTACGTGTGGTTCCGACCACCCGGAATCCGGAAGCCACGAAGCGGGCTGCGACCGCCTTGCCGATCCCGCTGCTCGCCCCGGTCACGACGGCGAGGCTGCCGTCCGGGACCTGGGGCAGGGCTGGGGGCAGGAGCCACGAGCTGAAGGAATTCACAGAAGTCTTTTTAGGCACAAAAGGAACCTTACCCCTGAAAACGTGACCCCGGCCACTATTGTCTGGAGCCTCCGATAGGATTTAGGCGGAATAAGCACACCACAAACCGGAAAGTTTGAGCTTGATGGCTACTGATCACGCAGCTTTTGTCCACCGCCACATCGGGCCCAACGGCAGCGATACCCAGGAGATTCTCGACTTCCTGGGCTATGAGTCCTCCGCTGCGCTCGCGGAGGCCGCCCTTCCTTCCTCCATCGTTCAGGAGGGGCCGATCGGCCTGCCCGACGCGCTGACCGAAACCGATACTCTCGCCGCGCTCAAGGCGATGGCGTCGAAGAATAAGCCGATGAAGCAGCTCATCGGCAACGGTTACTACGACACGATCACCCCCGCGGTGATCCGCCGCAACGTGGTCGAGAACCCGGGCTGGTACACCGCCTACACCCCGTACCAGCCGGAGATTTCCCAGGGTCGCTTGGAGGCGCTGCTGAACTTCCAGACCATGGTGCAGGACCTCACCGGCCTGCCGATTGCGGGCGCATCCCTGCTGGACGAAGCCACCGCCGTCGCCGAGGCCGTGCAGCTCATGGCCCGCGGCAACACCAAGGCCGCCAAGCAGGGTGGTGTGGTGCTGCTGGACTCCTCCCTCCACCAGCAGTCCATCACCGTGACTGAGGCCCGCGCCGAGGCTGCGGACATCCCGGTCAAGGTCGTCGATTTTAAGGACGCCACCGCCGCTGATTTCGCCGCCGCCGCGGGAGACACCCCGCTGGTCGGTGTTGTGGTCTCCAACCCGGGGTCCACCGGCCGGGTCCGCGACCTGAGCGGTCTGATCTCCGCTGCGAAGGAGGCTGGCGCGCTGGTCACCGTCGCCGCCGACCTGCTGGCCCAGGTTCTGGTGACCTCCCCGGGCTCCCTGGGTGCGGACATCGCGGTGGGCTCTGCCCAGCGTTTCGGTGTGCCGCTGTTCTTCGGCGGCCCGCACGCCGGCTTCATGGCCTGCGTCGATTCCCTGCAGCGCAAGATGCCGGGCCGCCTCGTGGGCGTGTCCAAGGACGCCGAGGGCACCCCGGCGTACCGCCTGGCGCTGCAGACCCGCGAGCAGCACATTCGTCGCGACAAGGCGACCTCGAACATCTGTACCGCCCAGGCCCTGCTGGCCGTCGTGGCGGGCTTCTACGCCGTCTGGCACGGCCCGGCTGGCCTGCGCCAGATCGCAACCCAGGTGCACGGCCGCGCCGTCGCTCTGGGCGTGGGCCTGTCCGAGGCCGGCCTGGCCCTGGCTCACGACTCCTTCTTCGACACCGTGACCGTGGATGTGTCCAGCGTCGGTGGCGCGGACGCCGTCCTGCAGCGTGCGGTAGACGCGGGATTCAACCTGCGGAAGGTCGACGAGGACCACGTCGGAATTTCCGTCGGCGAGTCCACCACTGACGAGGACGTCGCCGAGCTGCTGGCCGTCGTCGCGGAGAAGAAGGGCGCGACCGCGGATACCTCCGGCTTCGAGCTTTCCGCCGGCCCGCTGGCCGACCTCGGTGTGCTGCGCGATGACGAGATCCTCACCCACCCGATCTTCACCGCCATCACCTCCGAGACTCAGATGATGCGCTACATGCGCAAGCTGGCGGACCGCGACCTGGCGCTGGACCGCACGATGATCCCGCTGGGCTCCTGCACCATGAAGCTCAACGCCGCCGTCTCCATGGAGCCGATCACCTGGCCAGAGTTCGCGGGCATCCACCCGCACGTCCCTGAGGACCAGGCCGCGGGCTGGCTGGAACTCATCGATGACCTGGAGGAGCGCCTGGCCAAGATCACCGGCTATGCGAAGGTCTCCGTCCAGCCGAATGCTGGTTCCCAGGGCGAATTCGCCGGCCTGCTGGCGATCCACCGCTACCACCTGTCCCGCGGCGATGACCAGCGTGACAAGGTGCTGATCCCGACCTCCGCGCACGGCACCAACGCCGCCTCCGCAGCACTGGCCGGCCTGAAGGTCGTGGCCGTGAAGTCCGCCGAAGACGGCTCGATCCTGCTGGATGATCTGGACGCCAAGCTCGAGAAGTACGGCCCAGAGGTCGCCGGCATCATGATCACCTACCCGTCCACCCACGGCGTGTTCGAGGAGCACGTCCGCGAGGTTTGCGACAAGGTCCACGCCGCGGGCGGCCAGGTGTACATCGACGGCGCGAACCTCAACGCGCTGGTCGGCCTGGGACAGCCGGGGCAGTTCGGTGGCGACGTCTCCCACCTGAACCTGCACAAGACCTTCACCATCCCGCACGGCGGCGGTGGCCCGGGCGTGGGCCCGGTCTGCGTGGCCGAGCACCTCATCCCGTTCCTGCCGACCGACGCGACCGCCGAGAAGTCCGAGGACCCGGGCACCGGCCTGCCGGTCTCCGGCGCGCGCTACGGCTCCGCCGGCGTCCTGCCGATCACCTGGTCCTACATCGCGATGATGGGTGACGAGGGACTGACCGAGGCCTCCCGCATGGCCCTGGTCAACGCGAACTACATCTCCCGCAAGCTCGCCGACTACTTCCCGACGCTCTACACGGGCAAGAACGACCTGGTCGCCCACGAATGCATCCTGGACCTCAATGCCCTGACCAAGGCCTCCGGCGTGACCGCCGAGGACGTCTCCAAGCGCCTGATGGACTTCGGTTTCCACGCCCCGACCCTGGCCTTCCCGGTGCCGGGCACCCTGATGGTCGAGCCGACCGAGTCCGAGGACAAGGAAGAGCTGGACCGCTTCATCGAGGCGATGATCACCATCCACGGTGAGATCCAGGAGATCATCGACGGCAAGGTCACCGTTGAGGAGTCCGTGCTGCGCCACGCGCCGTTCACCGCATTCAGCGTGACCCGCGACGACTTCGAGGAGGCCGTCTCCGGCGGCAAGTACTCCCGCCAGCAGGCAGCCTTCCCAGTGGACGGCCTGCGCCACACGAAGTACTTCCCACCGGTGCGCCGCATCGACAACGCCTATGGCGACCGCAATCTGGTGTGCTCCTGCCCGCCGCTCGAGGCATTCGCCATCGAGGACTAAGCCCAAGCACGTTTGAAGGAAGGTTTTGCAATGACTGATTCTGCAAGCACCCCGAAGCACACCGCCCTGCACCACGTGCACGAGCAGCTCGACGCCCGCTTCACCGACTTCGGCGGCTGGGACATGCCCCTGAAGTACGGCAAGGAGCTCGACGAGCACCGCGCCGTCCGCGAGACCGTCGGCGTCTTCGACCTCTCCCACATGGGCGAGGTGGAAGTCTCCGGGCCCCAGGCCGCGGAGTTCCTGGACTACGCGCTGATCTCCCGCCTGTCCGCCGTCAAGGTCGGCAAGGCGAAGTACTCCATGCTCTGCACCGAGGACGGCGGCATCGTGGACGACCTGATCACCTACCGTCTCGCGGAGGACGACTTCCTCGTCGTCCCGAACGCCGGCAACGCCCCGCGCGTCGCTGAGGCCCTGGCGCAGCGCGCCGAAGGTTTCGACGTCACCGTCGTGGACCAGACTGGGGACAAGTCCCTCGTCGCGATCCAGGGTCCGAAGGCCGCCGAGGTCATGCACTCGATCGTCGAGAACGTCACCGACGCCCCGGAGGCTTCCGGCGCGACCGAGGACGTCAAGGGCGCGGTTGACGGCCTGGGCTACTATGCCGCCTTCAAGGGCATCGTCGCCGGTCAGCCGGCGCTGATCGCTCGCACGGGCTACACCGGCGAGGACGGCTTCGAGATCATCGTGGACAACGACGCTGCCGAGCAGGTGTGGAACGTCGCGCTGGGCAAGGCCACGGAGCTGGACGGCCTGCCCTGTGGTCTGGCTGCCCGCGACACTCTGCGCCTGGAGGCGGGCATGCCGCTCTACGGCAATGAGCTCAACGACGAGCTCACCCCGGTCGACGCGGGTCTCGGCATTCTCGCTGCGACGAAGTCCAAGGATTCCTTCGTGGGGCGCGATGCGATCGTGACGGCGAAGGAGAAGGGCGCGGCGCGGGTGCTCATCGGCCTGCAGGGTGAGGGGCGCCGCGCGGCCCGCAGCGGTTATACGGTCCTGGCCGGCGAGGGCGAGGATGCCCAGCCGATCGGAGAGGTCACCTCGGGCGCGCTCTCGCCGACCCTGGGGTACCCGGTCGCGATGGCCTACGTGGATAAGGCCGCGACCGAGGAGGGCGGGGCAGCCGCCGTGGGGCAGACCGTGCAGGTCGATATCCGCGGCAAGCAGTACCCGTACCAGGTCGTGGAGATGCCCTTCTACCAGCGCGAAAAGTAAGACAGCCGGGGCTTGACGGCCTCGTGTTACCCCTATTTCACGTTTATTTCACGTTTTGCAGAGTTTGAAGTCGGAAAACCGCAGAAAAGCGGCATCAAACTCTGCAAAACATGAAATGGGGGTGGCCCAGCCGGCCCCGGGCCAAGGTATCCCCGTGATATTCGCCGCAGCGGGCTGGCTGTGTAGTACAGTTTGCCGTGTTCGATGTGGTGGGGATTACACCCTAGGCCCATGTCACGCCCACTGTTTTTGAAGATGATCGTGAGGAGCGACCATGACTGCTTTGCCTACTGACTTCCTGTACTCCGAAGAGCACGAGTGGGTTAACACCACCGACATCACGGAGGGTGAGGTCGTTCGCGTCGGCATCACCCACATTGCTGCAGAGGCTCTCGGCGAGATCGTGTTCGTCGAGCTCCCGGAGGTCGGCGACGAGGTTGAGGCCGGTGAGCCATTCGGCGAGGTCGAGTCCACCAAGTCCGTGTCCGACATCTACGCACCGGTCTCCGGCGAGATCGTCGCCGTGAACGAGGAGCTCGAGGATAACGCCGGGATCATCAACGAGGATCCGTACGGCGAGGGCTGGCTCTATGACGTCCGCGTCTCCGAGCCGGGCGAGCTGATGGACAGCGCCGACTACGCTGCTGCCAACGAGTAAGAGGCGCTGACGCGCCGATCGGGCGGGGAGTGAGGCTGGCTGCCAGACTCGCTCCCCGCTTTCTGTTGCTGTACGGGGAGGCGGACTAGGCTGAACGACATGAGTGGATCGATTGTTGCCCTGCTCATCGGGCTGATTTTGCTCGTTGTGGCGGTGTGGTTGCTGAAGCACGCGAGCTCCCAGGGGGAGTCCGGTGGTGCTGCGGCAGCTAGGCAGTCGGTTCCTCCCGCTTCTTCCCTCCCGGACGCCGACTCCACCGACGACGACGGCGACGCGAACGGCGCAGCGTCGACCGCTGGGGCGGTTCCTTGGGGGACCGATGGCAGCGAGCTCGCCGACGAGCGGGCTGACCGTGCGACCGAGGGGGCTGTCGCGGACCCGGTTGGGGAGCAAGCCCAGCCAGAGGACGCGCCGGAGCTGCCCCCGGAGGACGCACAGGCCCCCGAGGAGGGGCCGGATATGGTGACCGCCGAGACTGCCCAGGGTGGGCTGTTTGCCTCGATCCGCCGCCGGCGCCGCCAGTGGGCTGCTGCGAACGGGGCGGAGTTCACCCGTGAGGATCTCGAACTGCCACAGGAATGGCCGATTGCCGCGCTGCACTCAGTGAGCGTCTCTCCCATTCGGGCCCTGGCCAAGGATGTGGTCAGTGGCTTCTGGGAGGGGCACGAGTACCACGTGGCAGACCTGGGAGAGGGTACGCTCATGGCGATGCGCCGGGCGGCCGCCTCCCCGGTGACGGTGCACTATTCCCGCGAGCAGGGGGTGACGGAGGGGCTGCGACGTTCCGAGCTGCTGGATCAGCCACCTTATGCCGCTTATACCTCCGACGTGCGGGCTCTCGACCGCATGCTGGATGTCCGGGTGGAGGACAGCCTCGCGGCGCTGAGCCAGGTCGCCTCCGACGTTATCTGGGGTGGCGACTGGGTCATCTTGAGCATTAGCCGGAAGCTGGACTTCAGCATCTGGCTGCGGATCCTGCCGGAGCTGCTTTCCCTGGCGCATGCGGCGATGGTTCTTCCGCCGCGCACGATGAGTGTGGTCCTGGAGCTGGAGAACGCGGACCAGACGCGGGCGCTGCCGGGTACTGCGGTCTCCCTCAGCCCCGCCGGTGCGGAATCTGCTGATTGCCAGCAGGGCGAGGGGGCGTTGCAGGAGAAGATCGGTCGGGGGCGTGGCGAGGAAAACGCGAGCCCGGCGGGGGAGAGGAAGTCACGGCCGGGCTACCTGCGTCCCGTGGGGCAGACCCCCGCCGCGCCCGTGGCGGAAGGGGAACCAGAAGGGGCTGCCGCGCCACCGAGCTCAGAATCGATCGCTTCGGAAGTTTATGCCGGACAAGAATGTGACGAATCATCTTTCTCTGATCGTCCGCATATTGAGCGGCCGGCTAATCCGGTGGAATTCCCGAGCCGTTTCGACCGGGGTCGTGAGGCGGACCCGGCTGATGATTTCAGTGACTCGGTGCTCGAAATGGATTCAGAGAATATCCCCCTTATTGGGGAGGATCCCGACCATATATCTGCATCAGTCGGCCAGCGCCCCCAAGTTATTCGTGCGGATATTGAGAGGGCGCCCACAATCTTTAGCGACGAGCTGTCCGCCACTGCTGCAGAGCGACGGGGGCAGCGCCGCCGTAGCGGGCGTCACCGCGCCCCGGATGCGCGCCATGCGCTCCCTTCCCCGATTGAGCCAGTAGAGGCGGAGATTGAGCTGGTAGAAGCGGAAATCGTCGAGCCGGGTGATGACGAAGATTGGCGTTCGGAGGGGCGTTAAATTCTTTAGGTCGAGGTGGTGTCCGGAACTTCCTGACGGCGAGGACAATGATCGAATTATTCGAGCCTGAATTGTTGAAAGAGATATCTCGGCATAAGGAATTCACTTCCCTTTAGAACATAACTCCCGTTATGCCCACTAAAATAGGTGATTGATCAATTGCGGAAACAATACGGGCATATTGGGTTATTTGTGATATTGGGCATAAATTATTGCAATTGCCTTAACGGGAAATGTAAAAATGGACACCATGAACACTGTTAAGGGTCAAGGCGCTACGGCGTCCGGACGCATGCTTCCAGTCAAGCCTGTGTCCCACGGCAAGGCCGTGCTCATTCTCGGACTGGGTACCGCATTCCTCGCTTTCACTCCTATCTGGGTGAAGGCCTCCAACATGGATCCCGCAACGCAGGCATTCCTGCGTGTGTTGATTGGCTTGCTCGTTCTGCTGCCATTCGGCTTCTGGGAGATCAAGCGTAAGGGCTCCCTGCCCAAGGCGGGCATTATCATGTCCCTCGTTGCAGGCCTGTTCTTGGGTGTTGACTTCACCTGTTGGAACTACTCGATCTTCTACGTTGGCGCCGGCATCGCGGCCATCCTGCTGAACCTGCAGGTGATCGTCGTTCCGATGCTGACGGCGATCTTCGATAAGTACAAGATCCCGCCGGTCTTCCTGGTGCTCGTGCCGATCATGATCGTCGGTGTCATGCTCACCGGTGGCGTCTTCGAGGGCAGTGGCGAGTCCACCGGCCCGGAGCAGATCGCTGGCATCAATACCGCAACCCTGGGCACCCTGCTCGGCCTGACCTCTGGTATCTGCTACTCCTTCTACCTGTACTTCTCCCGCAAGGCTGGTACCACCGCCCCGCGTAAGGATCTGTACGTCCAGCCCATGATGTACACGGCTATCTCCCAGCTGGTTGCCCCGGCTCTGTGGGCATACACTGGCTCCCCGCGCGGTGGCTTTGACTTCACTCACGGTGTCCTGGTCGATGGTCACCTGCCTGCCGTGAACCCTGAGTCCGCTCTGGGTGACGAACTGACCACCATGAACTGGATCTGGCTGATCATGCTGGCCACCCTCGGCCAGGCAATCGCGTGGACCTTTGTCCAGTGGGGTTCCGTCTGGCTGGATCCGACGCTGTCCGCCGGTATCCTGCTGCTCTCCCCGGTCTCCTCGGTGGTCATCGCTTGGCCGCTGTTCGGTGAGGTTCCGTCCCTGCTGCAGTTCCTGGGTATTATCATGATTCTGGGAACGGTGATGTACCAAAATGGCCTCTTCGATAAGTGGCTAGGAAAGAAACAAAAGACAGGCGATGTCGGTAACCCGGAGGACACAATCGAAGATGAACTCGTTCGAGAAGGCCTCGCTCCGGGGCACGATCCAGATGAGGCCAAGCCCCTGCGGGACTAAAGCAAGCCCCTCCCGGGACTAAAAGAAGACTGTGAATCCGCTTCAATCGGAAGTGTGACCACGAAAAGCTAGCGTGGTCTGACCCTTCCACGCGGCAACCCACCCAATGAGCCCTCGCTGAACGCGAGGCCCACTGGGTGGGTTTTGTTTTTCCTGCGGTAACTTAAAGAACAGCAAATCTTTCATCCCCTCCTCCGGAAGGAACGCGTCCCATGGCACAGGAAACCCCCTCCGTCGACCGCGCCGCCGCTGCGCGACTCGCAGAGCTCGTCAAGGAACTCGCCGTCGTCCACGGTAAAGTCACCCTCTCCTCCGGCAAGGAGGCCGACTACTACGTCGACCTGCGCCGCGCCACCCTTCACGCGGAGGCCTCGAAACTCATCGGCCAGCTCCTGCGCCAGCTGACCAGCGACTGGGAGTACACCAACGTCGGCGGGCTGACCCTCGGTGCCGACCCGGTCGCCACCGCGATCATGCACGCCGGCGAGGGGGTCGATTCCTTCGTCGTCCGCAAGGAAGCCAAGAAGCACGGCATGCAGCGCCGCATCGAAGGCCCGGACATCGCCGGCAAGAACGTGCTCATCGTCGAGGACACCACGACCACGGGCAACTCCCCACTCACCGCCGTGGCCGCTGCCCGTGAGGCCGGGGCGAACGTCGTCGGCGTGGCCACGGTCGTGGACCGCGACACCGGCGCCCGCGACGTCATCGAGGCAGAAGGCCTGGAATACCGCCCGCTGCTCGGCCTGGCTGACCTCGGTCTGGACTAGGCCCGCCCGCCGCCGCGGTGAAGCGATGGCCGCGCCGCGAAACCACAAGGAGACCCCGATGCGCAGCACCCTGATAAAGAACCGACTTTTCAGCCACGTGCTGGAGCGAGCTGCCGAAGGCGCCCACGCCCTGCGCGCCGCCGCCCGCCACCCACACCCAGGGCGCATCGCCTACCTGGCGGCCGGTGCCGTCTCCGTCGCTGCTGCGGCCACGCGCTCGGATCGCATCACGCGCGCAGTGAAGCCAACACTCATGCCCTTGCTCGCGAGCACCGTCCTCACACCTAGTGCCACCGCAGATAACCCGCGCTCCTGGCGCACCATCCGCACACCCAACGCGGGCCAGGCGCTTCTCCTCGCTGGTCTCGTGGGCGGCTGGCTGGGGGATATCACCCTGATGAATACCCAGTCCCGCAGCCCGAAACCGATCGAGCGGGCCACAAACCTCAACCGGGGTGCGGCGTGGTTCAGCGCCAACCAGCTGGCCTATATCTGGCTGCTCGCCAAGCGGGGCGCCCGGCCCTCCCCAATGGTCGCTGCAGCCCACCTACCGGCGCTGGCAACGGGGCTGGGGCTGGCCAGCTGGAAGCTGCCGAAGGCATTGCCCGCTGCTGGCGGCTACGGCTCCCTCCTGGGGGCAACCAACGTGCTGGCCCAGGACCCGTCTCTCCTTCGCAGCACGCCAGAGGAAACCCCGGAGGACTACGGCCACGCCCTCGGCGGAACGCTCTTCTTGCTCTCCGACGCCCTGATCCTCAACCGCCTCACCCTGTTGAAGCACGCGCAGCGCCCCACCGCGCCAACGGCCCTCAAGATTATCGACGCGCTTACCGACGGCGCGGTCATGGCGACCTACGTCATTGCGCAGCTGCTGCTCGTCGACGGGATCAATGGCGCCCTGCAACTGACAAAGAAAGGGGGCGCGTAGTGAGTCGCGAAGACGCCCCGGACACCACGCAACCAGGCCATCAGAAGGCCCAGCAATCGGAACCCAACGGCCCCTCCGGAAAGGGACCGACCGAGTGGTTCGAGGCCCGCGTCGGCGTCGGCCCCTGGGAGCAGGAGTATCCGGGGGTGCCGCTGCCTACGGAAGAACACTTCGACCCGGAACTGCTCGCACACGGTGACCGCCGCAACGTCGTCGACGCCTACCGCTACTGGAAGATGGACGCCATCGTCGCGGACATCGACTCCCGCCGCCACGAGCTGCACATCGCCATCGAAAACTTCGAGAACGACGCCAACATCGGCACCGTCGTCCGCACCGCCAACGCCTTCGCGGTGGATACGGTCCACATCGTCGGGCGCAAGCGCTGGAACCGACGGGGAGCGATGGTCACCGACCGCTACCAGCACCTCGAACACCACAAGACCGTCGCCGAGGTGCTGGAGTATGCGGCGGAGCGGGACCTGGCGGTCGTCGCCGTGGACAACACCCCCGGTTCCGTGCCCCTGGAAACTGCCGAGCTACCGCGCCGCTGCCTGCTGCTGTTTGGCCAAGAAGGGCCCGGCGTGACGGAGGAGGCGCAGCGCGGGGCGCGGATGACCGTCTCCATCGCGCAATTCGGATCCACCCGCTCGATCAACGCGGGCGTGGCGGCGGGGATCGCGATGCACGCCTGGGTCCGGCAGCACGCGGACCTCTCCCAGGCCTGGTAAAAGCTGCAAAACTTCGCGAAAATCGCCCGGATTGGGCAGACTTAAAGGCGTGCATGAACGTTGGGATCACCGGGCCGATCTGGCCCAGCAAGCAATCACGGACCGCCACGCCTCGAAAGTATGGGGTGTGCCGCGGACCAATCTTGCCGTGATCGCCTGGCCGCCCCTGGCGCGGGATAAGGCCTTTTACCGGTGGCACTACTGGTGGCAGGCCCACTACGTGGACTGCCAGGTGGACGCCACGCGCCGTCGCCCATCCAAGGCCCGCCAGCGCGAACTGCGGGCCACGCTGCGTGGCATGCGGCTGCGTAACCTCGCGCCGCTGACGCGGAATAACTACTACGACGACAAGGCCTGGCTTGCGCTGGCCTTGTGGCGTGCGGAGCAGTACCCCAAGGTCAAGCGCGTCTCTGCCCGCAAGGACTTGGAGGAGAACATCCTGGAGGGCGTGGATTCGCTCACGGGGGTGCTGCCGTGGCGCAGCAACGAGACTTTCTACAACGTCCCCACCAACGGGCCGGTCGCGATCATGGCGGCCCGCACCGGGCGTCTCGACCTGGCTCGCCAGCTGGTCGACTGGATCTGGGAGAACATGATCAACGAGGACGGCCTGGTCATGGACGGGCTGTGGATGCGCATGAACGGCCCTGTCCCGGAGCCCACGATCCACAGCTACTGCCAGGGCGTTGCCCTCGGGGCCTGCGTCGAGCTGGCCGTCGCCGAGCGCGAGCAGGCCCGCGTCGGAGACGATGAGGTCTCCGAGGCCGGGATGGACTATATCTACCGCGCTTGCGGACTCATCGACGCGATCTCCGAGCACCTGACCAACTCCAACTACGTCATCACCGCGCCCACCGCTGGTGGCGACGGTGGCCTGTTCAACGGCATCCTCGTCCGTTACCTGGCGCTCGCGGCGGAGAAGCTGCCGGAGCTGGGGCCGCGGACGCGCAAGGCTCGTTCCCAGGCGCGCCGGATCGTGCTGCACTCCGCGGAGTCCGCCTGGCGCTACCGCCTGGAAGTCGATGGTCTGCCGGTGTTCCCGTCGCGGTGGGATCGGGACGCGACGTTGCCGCATTCCGGTGGCCTGGTTGGCGCGACGATCGCCGGCGCGGTGGCTAGTTCAGACATCGCCGAGCGCGATCTTTCGGTGCAGCTTTCCGGGTGGAAGCTGATGGAGGCCGCCGCGCGCATCACGGGGTTGGAGGCCGCCCAGCGCGAGCAGGGGAACTAGCGCGCCACCTTTTCGGGAATCCCTGGTCGCAAGGGTTCTTTGCCACCTGCCCGTGCTGCTTGCCCCCTCAAACGGGCGGGGACCGGCGGGGCTGCCGACGCGTAGAATGAAGTGCAGGCATAATTCAGGTGAGTAAATCATGCTGAGCGGGTGGCCCATGCCGCCCCGAAGCGGCACTTAGGAGGCATCAATGGCAATTGCAACCCCGGACGTCTACCGCGACATGCTGGACAAGGCTAAGGAGGGTGGCTTCGCGTACCCGGCGATTAACTGCACCTCCTCCGAGACCATCAACGCAGCCCTGAAGGGCTTCGCGGATGCCGAGTCCGACGGCATCATCCAGTTCTCCATCGGTGGCGCGGAGTTCGGTTCCGGCCTGAATGTGAAGAACATGGTGGCCGGTGCGGAGGCTCTCGCGGCATTCACCCACGAGGCCGCCAAGCACTACGGCGTGAACGTCGCCCTGCACACCGACCACTGCCAGAAGGAGAAGCTGGACACCTTCGTCCTGCCGCTGCTGGAGATCTCCCGCAAGCGCGTCGAGGCCGGTGAGAACCCGCTGTTCCAGTCCCACATGTGGGACGGCTCTGCCACCCCGATTGACGAGAACCTGCAGATCGCCAAGGACCTGCTCGACAAGTCCGTCGCCGCAAACATCGTCCTCGAGGTTGAGATCGGCGTCGTCGGTGGCGAGGAGGACGGTGTCTCCGCCGACCCGAACGCAAACCTCTACACCACCGAAGAGGACTTCGAGAAGACCATCGACGTCCTCGGCCTGGGGGAGAAGGGCCGCTACCTGCTGGCCGCAACCTTCGGCAACGTCCACGGCATCTACAAGCCGGGCAACGTGAAGCTGCGCCCGGAGGTCCTGGACATGGGCCAGAAGGTCGCGGAGAAGAAGCTGGGCCTGGCTGAGGGGGCCAACCCATTCGACTTCGTCTTCCACGGTGGCTCCGGCTCCGAGAAGGAGAAGATCGAGGAGTCCCTGCGCTACGGCGTCATCAAGATGAACATCGACACCGACACGCAGTACTCCTTCACCAACCCGGTCGCGCGCCACATGTTCGAAAACTACGACGGCGTGTTCAAGATCGACGGCGAGGTCGGCAACAAGAAGGTCTTCGACCCGCGCTCCTACCTGCGCAAGGCCGAGCAGGCGATGTCCGAGCGCGTCGTCGAGGCCTGCCAGGACCTGCGCTCCGCAGGCAACACGCTGGGCAAGTAACACCCGCTTCAGGTGGCGCGGGTAGTGAATGCTCCCGCGCCGATGCAATAACTGATCAGGAGGAACGACCAATGGCTGAACAACTGCGTACCGGCCGTGATCTCTTCGGTGCCGAGCACCCCGAGGTTCGCCTGCCGGAGGAACTGACCAGCGCCGTCACCGCCGATGACGCGGGCGCGGACCTGGACTCGCTGGCGAAGATCGCGAAAGCCAACCCGAAGGACTCCGGTGCGTGGGCCGCGCTGGCCTTCCGCCTGATTGAGGCCGACGAGCCGGTCACCGCCTACGCCTGCGCCCGCACCGGCTACCACCGGGGCCTGGATGCGCTGCGCGGCAACGGCTGGCGGGGCACCGGCCCAGTGCCGTGGGACCACGTCCCCAACCAGGGCGTTCTCCGTGCGATCGGCGCGCTCGTCGTCGCCGCGAAGCGCATCAACGAGGACGACGAGGTCATCCGCTGCCTCAACCTGCTCAACGACTGCGACCCCGCAGCCGTGCCGGCGATGAACCTCGAGGACGTCGACAAGCTGTAAGGCGGGCCCTCTAGCTCTCAGCCCTTCGTGCCCGGGGCCACAGGCGGACGTGGCACACTGAAGGGCATGAGCACGCATCGGCCGAAAGATATCCCGCTGGGGGAGGACCTGGGCGAAATCCTCGATAAAGAGGAGGCCCAGTCCCGCCCCGCGCGAGCCCGGCTGCGTGCCCTGATCCGCCGCCGGCCGGGCATCGCGGCCGCGGCGCGCAGCATCCGAGACATTGCACCGAAGCAGCGCCTAGCGCGCGTGCAGGTCTCCATCATCTTCGCCTTCCAGTGCGCGCTCGCCGCCGCGCTGGCGTATTTCATTGCGATCGAGCTTTTCGGCCACCACAACCCGTTCTTCGCCCCGATGGCGGGCATCATCACCCTGGGGGTCAACGGGGGCAAGCGCCTGCGCCGCGCCTTCGAACTGGTGCTGGGGGTCAGCCTCGGCGTGGGCATCGGCGACCTCGTGATCCGGGAGATTGGTGCTGGTTATTGGCAGATCGCCGTGGTGGTCTTCACCGGCATCGTTATCGCTAGCTTCGTCGACCGCAGCCCGATGGTCGCGATGCAGGCTGCCAATACCGGGGTGCTGATCGCCACCTTGTTGCCTCCCGGCTCCGGGGGTTCTACCGACCGCATGGTCGACGCCCTGATCGGCGGGGTGATCGGCATGCTCGTCATGGCTATCGTTCCCCGCTCTCCGCTGCGCGCCGCCCGCCGTGACCTGTCCTCCCTGATCTCCAAGTCCGCGCTCGTCCTCGATGAGGTTGCGGCGGCGATGGAGCTCGGCGACGGCGACGCCCTCGCTGAGGCGCTAGAGACCGCGCGCGGCACCCAATCCACGGTGAACTCCCTGATGGCGGAGTCTAAGGGTGGCGACGAGATCGTCACCATCTCTCCGCTCTACTGGTCCGCCCGGCGCCACTCCCGCTCCATGCAGCGGGCGCTCCTGCCGGTGGATAACCTGGTCCGCAACATCCGGGTTCTCGCCCGCCGGGCGGAGATCATGGTGGAGGATGGCGAGCCGGTGTCGGAGGAGCTCGTGGAGGTCGTCCGTGACCTCTCCGACGCACTCGGCCACCTGGGCGCGCTGTACACGATGGGTGGCACCCGTGGCAGCCGCCAGGAGCTGGTGGAGATCCCGGAAGTGATCCGTGCGCTGCAGAAGCTCGCTTCGGAGGCCAAGCCGGAGATCATTCCAAACCAGGGGCTCTCAGGTCTGGTGATCGTGGCGCAGGTGCGCTCCGCGATCGTGGATGCGCTGATGGTCTGCGGCTACTCCCGCCCCTCCGCGATGGCCTCTCTGGCGCCCACGGTGAAGAATCCGTGGCACCCGCCGGAGGTCTGGGGCGAGGACCCAGATTTCGACGAGGACTGATCGCCACCGCTGCTAGCGGCGGATGAACTGCCCGTCGCGCAGGTGCCGGTAGAAGGTCACGGCCTTCAGTGGCCGCGGGTGCGTGACCGTATCGCGGGTGACCGTCATCTCCCGGGCGCCGGCCTGCAGCGCCCGGCCCTTCAAGATCGTGGGCTCGGCCGGCGGTCGGAAGCCCGCGGTAAACCTCGCCCACCACCCACCCGTGCGGGCCTTTTCCAGGCGCTTGACCTGCTCCGGGCTCGGCAGCTGCACTGCGGCGATCCCCGGCGCCGACGGGGTCGGCACCAGCCGGACCCCGTGGGTGAAGTCCCCGCGTGCCCCGCGGTCGTGGTGGTAGAGCGTGTCGGAGTCCACGATGACCTCCCCGAAAAGCTCCCCGCCCTCCGGCCCGGTCAGCTCCGCGCTGCCCAGCACCACGATGGAGTGGTCGTCGCGGATGACGGGCGTGGGGACCGGCGGGGCGGTGAGCGCGAACTCCAGTGCTGCGCCCGGTTCCTCGGGCAGTCCCCAGCTGTGTGCGATGTCGCTCTCCCCGCCGGTGGGGACGAAGGCCAGTTGGGCCCACAGCGCGTCGATGCGCATGAGCTTGGAGGCCACGGCGGCCACGGTGGCGTCCTCACCGATGACGACCACCCGCACCGGCTCACTGGTCACGTGCGGGGCGGGCTGTGGCTCGCCCTGGTGGGGCACGTCCGGTTGGGCCGCGATCTCGTCGAGCGTGGGGGTGGGCTCGGTGACCAGGCTCGGCAGCGGGTTCAGAACCTTCAGCTCGCGGCGGGTCGGGATCGTGGAGACCTCGTGAAACTCCAGCTTCTCCGGACCCTCGCCGACGGCAGCGCGGACGTCCTGGTCCGTGAAGTTGGATTCTGGAGTGAGCAACACGACTATCATGGCGTTTAGCTTAACCCGGGTGGCCACCACCGCGAGAGTGAGCCAAACGCGATGACAGCCGCCCGTGAGAACCCGTAAGAGAAGAAAGGTGATTTATTCACGTGGATGGCTTCACACCCTTCGACGTCGTGATGGATATCGGCTGGATTTCGGTGCTGCTCATCGTAGGCAACCTCATGCGGCGCTTCATTCCCTGGTTCCAGAAACTCTTGATCCCCGCCCCGATCACAGCGGGTCTACTGGGCCTGCTGCTGGGACCCAACGGGTTGGGGCTGATCCAGTTCAGCGAGCACTTCGGGGACTATGCGACCATCCTCATCGCCGTCGTCTTCGGTGCGCTGCCGTTCACGATGAATTTCGACGCCAAGGTGCGCCAGGGCGCGCGCACGATGTGGTCCTACTCCGTGGGCATGTACCTGGCGCAGTGGGGCTTCTTCGCACTGTTGGGTGTGCTGGTGTTCGCCCCACTGTTTGGGACGCCAGACTGGTTCGGCATCATGCTGCCCGTCGGCTTCGTCGGTGGTTTCGGCGTCGCGGCCGCGGTTGGTGGCGCGCTGGACTCCGCGGGCATGACTGAGGCCACGAGCCTGGGCTTCACCGCCGCTGCGGTGGGCATGTTCTCCGCGATCATCGGTGGTGTGATCTTCGCCCGGTGGGGTTCGAAGCGGGGCCACACCAATGAGCTGCCTCGCCTGGACCAGCTGCCGGAGGATATGCGCACCGGCATCATCTCCCTGCCTGGTCAGCGACCGAGCGTGGGGCGGGCGACCACGAGCCCATCCTCGATTGAGCCGATCGCGCTGCACATCGCGGTGCTGACCGTGACGATCTTCCTGGCGAATATCCTGACCAACTGGGTCAACGAGACCTTCCCGGCCTTGAGCTTCCCGCTGTTCGCGATGGCCTTCCTCGTGGGCCTGGCCGGGGTGGGTGCGCTGCACCTGCTCAAGGCTCCACACTATCTGGACACGAAGCTGATGGGCTCAGTCTCGGGTGCGTCGACGGACTTCCTGGTGGCGGTGGGTATCGCGTCCATCATCCCGGCGGTGGTTGCGAGCTACATCGTCCCGCTGATCATCCTGTTCCTGGTGGGGCTGGCGTTCTGCCTGTTCCTCTTCTTCTACGTTGCACCCCGCACCTTCGACCACGGCTGGTTCGAGCGCGCGGTGTTCGGCTGGGGCTGGGCCACCGCCTCGGTGGCCACGGGTATTGCCGTGCTGAAGATCGTCGACCCGGAGATGCGCTCCGGAACCCTCGAAGAGTTCGGTATGGCCTACGTGGGCTTCGCCCCCTTCGAGATCGCCGCGGCGATCCTCGCGCCCATCGCGATCATCGCGGGGCTGGTGTGGCTCTTCGGCGGAGTCGCCCTCATCGCCGGGCTGGTGATGCTGATCCCGCCGATCATCGCGCTGAAGAAGAGTCGGGCTGCGACCTCGTAGTATGATCTTTAAGTTGGACTACCCCCAATAAGCGAGGACAAGAGAAGTCAAATGGCAGCAATCATCGTTGTCGGTGCCCAGTGGGGCGATGAGGGCAAGGGTAAGGCGACGGACATCCTGGGTGGCCAGGTCGATTACGTCGTGAAGCCCAACGGCGGTAACAACGCCGGCCACACCGTCGTCGTGGGAGGGGAGAAGTATGAGCTGAAGCTCCTGCCAGCCGGCATCCTCTCCGACAATGCGACCTCCATCATTGGCAATGGCTGCGTGGTGAACCTGGAGGCCCTGTTCGAGGAGATCGACGGCCTTCAGGCCCGCGGTGCGGACACCTCTCACCTGCGTGTTTCCGCCAACGCTCAGCTCGTCGCCCCGTACCACGTGGCGATCGACCGCGTCTCCGAGCGTTTCCTCGGCAAGCGCGCCATCGGCACCACCGGCCGCGGCATCGGCCCGACCTACCAGGACAAGGTCGGCCGCGTCGGCATCCGCGCCCAGGACCTGCTGGACGAGTCCATCCTGCGCCAGAAGATCGAATCCGCGCTGGATAAGAAGAACCAGATGCTGGTGAAGATGTACAACCGCCGCGCGATTGAGCCGGAGGAGGTCGTGCAGTACTTCCTGTCCTACGCGGACCGCCTGGCTCCGATGCTCATCGATTCTTCGAAGGTCCTCAACGAGGCCCTGGATCGCGGCGAGCGCGTGCTGATGGAGGGTGGCCAGGCCACCATGCTGGACGTGGACCACGGCACCTACCCGTTCGTGACCTCCTCCAACCCGACCACCGGTGGCGCCTGCGTGGGCTCGGGCGTGGGGCCGACCCGCATCACCAGCTCCCTGGGCATCATCAAGGCTTACACCACCCGCGTTGGTGCCGGCCCGTTCCCGACGGAGCTCTTCGACAAGTGGGGCGAGTACCTGCAGACCACCGGTGGCGAGGTCGGCGTGAACACCGGCCGCCCGCGCCGTTGCGGTTGGTACGACTCCGTCATCGCGCGCTACGCCTCCCGCGTCAACGGCTTCACGGACTACTTCCTGACGAAGCTGGACGTCCTGACCGGCATCGGTGAGATCCCGATCTGCGTGGCTTACGACGTCGACGGTGTCCGCCACGACGAGATGCCGATGACCCAGACCGAGTTCCACCACGCCACCCCGATCTACGAGACGATGCCGGCGTGGGACGAGGACATCACCGGCTGCCGCACCTTCGAGGAGCTGCCGGAGAAGGCGCAGGACTACGTCAAGCGCCTGGAGGAGCTCTCCGGCTGCCGCATGTCCTACATCGGTGTGGGGCCGGGTCGCGATCAGACCATCGTGATCAATGACATCCTCAAGGACTAACGGGGCTAGTCAGCCCCACGGTGCGGGCGGAGGCTCGGGCAGCGAGCAGGCGATGGGCTCGGGGAGCGCGCCGGAGGGCATACCGGGGGAGGCGCCCTCGGCCGATCGCGGCGAGGCGGACAGCGTTCCCAGCCGGGACACCGACTGGGTCTTCGCCGCCTCCAATGGCTTCGCCCACCGGGTGGGGGATCCTGAGGAGCTGCATCAATTGCTGGCTGCAGCCCTTCAGGCACCTCCGGCGGCCGGCCTGGAGTGGATCCAGGTGCAGCACGCGGTGGAAACCCACGTCTACGTGGCTTTTGACGTCGCGGATGGCACCGATGCCGCCACGGACGGCACGGACGCCGCGACCGTCACCGACGGCGCCACCGATGCTGTGGATTCGCCCGCCACAGGTACCGATTCCGGGCAGCAAAAATGGCGGGTCAGCGCCGATGAATCGACACGACCCGCCATGGGGGAAGCCGCTGGTGCGGTGCTGACCCCGGATGAGGCCACGCAGCTCGCCCGGCGGCTGCTCTAGTTAGCTCAGCTTGAGATCAGTGACACACGTGGCGCCGTTTGCCTTGGTTGAAAAATCGGCGCTGCCGGTTTTGCCCTCGTGGGTGACCTCAATCTTGCCTTCGATATCGCGCGGCAGCCAGACGCCGTAGAAACCGTTATCGAAGGTCTTTACGCGCTCGTCGACCAGTACTCGGTTCGAGCCTGATTCCGTAATTTTGATGTGGATCGGGGCGTTACGCATTTCCCCCTGGCACGTTGTCAGGCTGTGGAACGTGCAGGGGTGAGTGCTATCAACGTAGGGCGCGAAGGACACGTACGTCTTGTCTTTGGGCATATCCATAGCGGCGTTGCCCTCGTTGGTGCTCAGTTCCAGCTGATCGATGCGTACGGAGGCTATGAGGTCCTCCGGCCGTTCATTCACCGGCATCTGATCCAGAGCATCGACCACATCGTCGACGTTGCGATCCTCCAAGGAATATGGGGCGAGGATGTCCGCAGGGGTCATCTGGGAGTTTTCCTGGCTCTGGGTTTCGACGGCGCTCGTCGCAGTATCAGTTGACGGGTCGCCATTGGAAGCACAGCCGGCGAGCCCGAGTGTTACGGCCGCGAGGAGGAAGGGGAACTGTGTTTTGCGCATGTTTAACGCGGACCTCGTTCTTCAACTGAGTGGGTGATGGAACTTGTCCAGCATGGCACAATGCCGGGGCAAAATGCCCCGGCATTGGCGTGGAGTCCTCTGTGAATCCGTTGATAGCAGCCGGAACTTGAATTGCAAAGAGCCTTGTGTGCTCTAGATGCAGTTTGCCCGGCGGGTGCTCTAACTAGTACTTGCGCAGGTGCAGCCGTGGCTGGTTGCGGAACTTCGCGCGGAGGAAGTTAGCGACCTCCGTGTTCAGCAGGTACAGATCCTCCGTCAGCGTGCCGAGGGAGCGCAGCGCGAGCCCCGGCCCGTCGATGAGGGTGACCCCGAAGCGCACGGTCTCCTTGAACTCCAGGCCCGCGAGGTACTCCCGCAGCTCGTCGAGCAGCGCGGCGTCGATGCGACGGTCCACGGCCAGCAGGGAGCCCACGTGGGTCTTGTCCTCCATGTAGAGGATCGAGTCCTCGGTGAACTCGCTGGAGCCCGGCAGGATCAGCAAGTTATCCAGCACCGCCAGCTTGCCGTCCACCTCGACGGTGGTGTGCAGGCGCACGTCCTGGAACTTAAAACGGGTGCCGTCCGGGGACCAGCCCGGTGTGACGATCTCCGCGGTGACCAGGGAGGCGCTGGAGTCCATCTGCACGTTCATGAACTGCGCATAGGAGGCGTCCTCGTACGCGATCAGCTGGTCGGGCAGGTACTCAAAGACGGCGTCCTCGCCCAGCACGACGTGGACGTCCTGCAGGGAGCGGTCATCCGGCGTCTTGTAGATCTTCGTCGCGGATTGGTCGCTCAGCAGCAGGCTCGCGCCCTCGTCCACGCGGACGGTGATGTGGTAGTCATCGCCGCGCAGGTAGCCGCCACCCGGGTTGACGATCTGGTAGTAGACCTGGCCGGAATCGTCGAGGTAGTGGGGGCGGATGACGCGCAGGGCGTTGTGATAGTACTGCCGCTTCGAGTAGGACTTACCGTCCCGCTGCGCGATGTGCAGGTCGAGCCTGCCGATGGGGTCGCGCAGCGAGTGATACCGCTTCGGTGGGGTGTCGATGAACGGGGAGGCTTTCACGGATTAGCTCTCCGCCAGGTCGCTCATCAGGACGTCCTCGCGGATCCAGCGCAGGACGCCGTCCAGGCCCTCGTCGGTCTTCAGGTTGGTCATGACGAAAGGCTTCTCGCCGCGGAAGTTCTTGGAGTCGGCCTCCATGACGGACAGGTCAGCGCCGACGTAGGGTGCCAGGTCCGTCTTGTTGATGACGAAGAGGTCGGACTTGATCATGCCCTGACCAGCCTTGCGCGGGATCTTCTCGCCCTGCGCGACGTCGATGATGTAGATGGAGAAGTCGACGAGCTCCGGGGAGAAGGTCGCGGAGAGGTTATCGCCACCGGACTCGACGAAGACGATGTCCAGGTTCGGGTGGCGCTTGACGATCTCCTCGTAGGCCGCGTCGTTCATGGACGTGTCCTCACGGATCGCGGTGTGTGGGCAGCCACCGGTCTCGACACCGATGATGCGGTCCTCGTCCAGCACGGAGTTGCGTGCCAGGATCTTCGCATCCTCGAGGGTGTAAATATCGTTCGTGATCGCGGCCATCTCGATCTCGCCGTCGAGGGCGCGGGTGATGCGCTCGATGAGTTCGGTCTTGCCGGAGCCGACCGGGCCGCCGATACCAATCTTGATAGGTGCCATGACTGTCTAGGCCTTCTTTCTTGTCTTCTTTTCTTCTCTAATATTTTCAGCGCGCCGCTGGTCTCGGGTATTCCCCAGCTAGGGGAGCAGCGGGGCGCGGTGCCCTTGTGTCCCGCCGGAGGACCCTTGGACGACCGGCGGGCACGTGTGCCCCAAGGGCTAGGACATAAACATGCGGGAACGGTGCGTCTCGTGCTGGATCTGCGCGATCTCCAGGCCGGGGGAGGACATGCCCAGGTCGATCATGCCCAGGGTCTGGATCTTCTCCGCGGTGCGGTTGATCACCGGGTACATCGCGGAGAGCACGCGCTGGCCGGCGTCCTGGCCGATCGGGATGCCACGGATGCCGTTCTGGGTCAGCGAGACGGTCAGCTGCATGAGGTAGCTGCGCACCGCCTCGACGATGTCCAGACCCAGCACACCGAGCGCGAGCCCGTGCACGATGGCGGGGCTGCCGTGCAACTCACCCTCGCGGACGTCCTTGCAGTAGCGCTGCAGGATCGGTGACTCGGGCACCGCGACGGGGCCGATCTTGGCCATGCGGGTGCCCATCGAGGAGTTCGCGTCGCGGACCTGGCGTGGCACGAGGGAGACGTGCGCGAGCTGGTCCAGCTCAGCCAGGCGCGCGTAGGCGGTGTCCTCGTCGATGTCCTTGGTCTTGACCTGCGCGCCGACCTCTGCGGCGTAGCGGCAGATCAGGCCGTCGTTATAGGCGGCCTGGCGCAGATAGGCCCGCAACCAGGTCGCGAAGGTCTCCGGGTCGTGGACATCGTCGCGCTGCAGGTAGGTCTCCATGCCGTAGGAGTGGCTGAAGCCACCGGTGGGCAGCGCGGAGTCCGTGAAGTGCAGCATCGCGAGCTGCGCGCGCACTGCGGAGGGGACGTGCTGGGGGCCGGTTTCGGCCTGCTCGGCCTTCTTCCCGTTCTTCTTGCTCTTAGTGGGAGTGTTCTGCATGGCGGAATGCCTCCGGCATAACTCGGTCTTCGCGGGTGTACTGCGCGTCGACGTGCTTGAGGTGGTCCTCGACCGTGTGGTCGTACTGGAGCACCATGACGGTCTCGCCGTACTCGGAGTCCTCACCGAAGAACTGGGCCTGGAGGTGGCGGTTGCCCAGGGAGTGGGCGACCTTGCCCATCTCCAGGGTGTTGCGTGGACGGTAGACCAGGACGTCGGTCGGCAGTACCTCGACGGTGATCAGCAGGCCGTCGTTCTGATACAGGATGTCGCCGTCCTTGAGCTCCTTGACCTCCGACGGCAGGCGGAGGCCGATCTCGCGGTCCGCGTCGGTGGTGACGCGCTGGATACGCTTGACCAGGTCGAGGTTGGGCAGCTTGACCTTTTCCTCGGTGTACTGGCCGATCTCATCGGCGGAGAGCTGTGCGCGGTTCCCCAGAATCTCGGTGATAATCATTTCCGGCTCCTAATAAATGACGTTGCTCAATTGACTGCGTGTTTATTTGCGCAGCCTCAAGTCTAACGAAAAAGAATGCACCGCAATGGCGGCAAAAGCCGCCGGTCGCGGTGCATTAGATCACAGAAGCAATACTGCCTTTGGCTTTAGAAGAGGAAGAACTTCTGGCCCATTGGCAGGGTCTCGGTCGGCTTGGAGCCCTCGACGAGCTCGCCGTCCAGACGAACCTGGTAGGTCTGCGGATCCACCTCGATCTTCGGGGTGGCTGCGTTGTGCTTTAGATCCTTCTTGGTGACCTCGCGCATGTCGCGCGCCTCGAGCAGCGCACGACCGCCACGCAGCTTGTCTTCGACGCCGGACTGCAGTGCAACACTCGGAACGAAGGTTACCGCGGAAGTCTCGGCGGCTGCGCCGGTAGCACCCCAGTTGCGACGGTAGGTCACCGGCTGCGGGGTCGGGATGGAGCCGTTGGAGTCGCCCATCTCGGAGTATGCAGCCTGGCCGGACTTCAGGACCACCTTCGGCTTCACGCCGAAGAAGCGTGGCTCCCAGAGCACCAGGTCAGCCATCTTGCCGACCTCCACGGAGCCAACGAGGTGGCTGATGCCGTGAGCGATGGCCGGGTTGATGGTGTACTTGGAGACGTAGCGCTTGATGCGGTTGTTGTCGTTGCCCTCGGAGTCGCCCTCCAGTGGACCGCGCTGCTGCTTGTTGATGTGTGCGACCTGCCAGGTGCGCAGGACGACCTCACCGACGCGGCCCATGGCCTGGGAGTCGGAGGAGGTAATGGAGAACACACCGAGGTCGTGCAGCACGTCCTCAACACCAATCGTCTCGCCACGAATACGGGAGTCCGCGAACGCGACATCCTCCGGGATGTCCTTGTTCAGGTGGTGGCAAACCATGAGCATGTCGAGGTGCTCATCGACGGTGTTCTTGGTGAACGGCAGGGTCGGGTTGGTCGACGCCGGGATCACGTTCTCCTCGCCAGCGATGGCGATGATGTCCGGAGCGTGGCCACCGCCGGCACCCTCGGTGTGGAAGGTGTGGATCGTGGGGGGGTCGATGGCCTTAATCGTGTCCTCGAGGTAGCCGTACTCGTTCAGGGTATCCGTGTGGATAGCGATCTGGACGTCCAGCTCATCGGCAACCTGCAGCGAGGTGTCGATGGCGGAGCGGGTAGCCCCCCAGTCCTCGTGGATCTTTAGTCCGATGGCGCCGGCGCGGATCTGGGCCTTCAGGGGGCCTGGAACTGCCGCGTGTCCCTTGCCGAGGAAGCCGATGTTCACCGGTGCGTCGGAGGTGGCCTCGATCATGCGGTGGATGTGCCACTCGCCCGGGGTGATGGTCGTGGCCTTGGTGCCATCAGCCGGGCCGGTGCCACCGCCGATGAAGGTGGTGGTGCCGTTCGACAGTGCAGTGTCGAACTGATCCGGGGAGATCATGTGAATGTGGGTATCGATCGCGCCCGCGGTCACGATGGTGTGTTCACCGGCGTAGGCCTCGGTGTTGACGCCGACCGGGATGTCGATATCGTCCTGGATGTCCGGGTTGCCTGCGCGACCGATGCCGACGATCAGGCCGTCGCGGATGCCGATGTCGGCCTTAAAGATGCCGGAGTGGTCGACGATGATCGCGTTGGTGATGACGGTGTCCACGACACCCTCGTCGCGGGTCATGCGGGCGTTCATGCCCATGCCCTCGCGGATCACCTTGCCGCCACCGAAGCCGACCTCGTCGCCCTTAGCGGTGAGGTCCTTTTCGATGCGCAGAACCAGGTCGGTATCAGCAAGACGAATGCCGTCACCCGTGGTCGGGCCGTACAGCTCCCCGTACTGCTGACGAGAAATCTCGTAAGCCATGAATGCTCTCCTTAGGAGTGAAGTGTGAGAAGTTGTTCGCTGTTTTTAAACGGCTTAGTCCAGCGGGCCGTTGACCTGCTGGTTGAAGCCATAGGCCTGACGGTGGCCACCGAAGTCGACGAGGTCGACAGTGCGCTTATCGCCTGGTTCGAGGCGGACAGCGGTGCCGGCGGGGATGTCGAGGCGCTTGCCGTAGGCAGCGTCGCGGTCGAACTCCACAGCCTTGTTGATCTCGTAGAAGTGGAAGTGGGATCCGATCTGGATCGGGCGGTCGCCGGTGTTGGTGACCTCGATGGTCGTGGTCTCGCGACCCTCGTTTAGGATGATCGGCTCGTCGCCGATGAAGTACTCACCGGAAATGGTCATTGAGAAAATCCTCTCGAAGCGTGCCGGTTGCGCGGCCAAACGTGAAGGTTTGGGCGCTACTTAGCGGATCGGGTTGTGGACAGTGACAAGCTTCGTGCCGTCCGGGAAGGTGGTCTCCACCTGGACGTCGGAAATCATCTCCGGGACGCCTTCCATGACGTCGTCGCGAGTCAGGTACTGCTGGCCCTCGCTCATGAGCTCGGCGACGGTCTTTCCGTCACGCGCGCCCTCCATGAGCTCGGCGGTGATGTACGCGACCGCTTCCGGGTGGTTCAGCTTGACGCCGCGCTCCTTGCGGCGACGCGCCACGTCGGCGGCGACAACAATGAGAAGCTTCTCCTGCTCTCGTGCTGTGAGGTGCATGTCTCTCCTGTGGTCAAAGAATGATTGGGTGAACCCTTATTAGTTCACCGCTCTGCCGATTAATGCCTATTGCTATTCATTACTGCGGCAGGAGCCATGACACCCAGAAGTCTACCAGTTTTAAGGAGGGGGTAAGGGGGTGATGTGAAGCACTAAAGTAATGGTCAAACACCTAAAAGATAGTTCGCGTAATGGGGATGTTGAAATGTGATTAAGGCCATTACTTTTTCGTCATGGTGATTGATATCACCAAATACATTCCTTGCCTTGGAATAGGTAATTCAAGCAATAAATAAAGGCCGACGCGGACGTATCCGCGCCGGCCTAGCCGGAAGCCTATTTTTCCAATGCGCCCAGGTAGTCGGCGAGCAGCTGGCCAGCGGTCACGAGGTTCTCCAGGAACCACTGCGGATCCTCTGCGCTCTCGCTGTAGCTCACCAGGTACTCGATGTGATCCTGATCCGGCGTGTAGTTCACACCGAAGCCCTCGGCGACGCTCGGCGCGAAGGCATAGCGAATAATCTGATCCGCCGAACCCACCGACGTCGTGGAGAGGAAGTCCCGGAGCGCGAGCGCTACTCCTTCGTCCTTCAGCAGGGCGATGCCGTCCGCGCCCTCCTCGGACTTCCGGGCGGTGAAGTTCAGTGCCCACAGGTGGCGGTCGATGCCCGCACCCGCCTTGCAGCTCTTCACCCACCCCCGGTGGGCGGCCAACACTGCGTCCAGCTTCTCGCGGAGCTCCGCATCCGCCGCGGCGGACTCCGTGTCCTCCGCCTTGATCAAGGCCTTAGCGAAGGTCACGGCCTCCGGGGTTGCAGCGCGCAGGCATTCCGTGCGTCCCGCCTTGTACTCCCGCATATCCACGGCCTCGTAGACCCCGCGGGTGCGGCCAAAGGACAGCTCCTGAGCCAGGGTGAGGATGAGCTGGCTCATGGCATCGGCGCTGAACTTGAAGGGAATCTCATCCTGCGGCAGGCGAGGGGCATCCACGATGCGCAGCTCCGGCTCCGCGCCGACGCTCGCCCCGCCCGGGGTGCCCACGCTCGCCAGCTCCTCAGGCACCCGAACCCAGGTCAGCTCCTCGGGGCGGGCCAGCGCGGGCGAGCCCGGGGCCTCGTCCTTGACCTTGACCTCCTGGATGCGCCGCAGCGCCGTGACCAGGGTCGCGCCGTCCACCGTGGAATGCTCCACGTGCATGGCCTGGAAGTTCTGAACCGTGCTGATCACGTAGGTGATCGGCTTGTAGACCCAGGCCAGCCCTGTGCTAAACGCAGCACGCCGCAGCAGCTCCGCCTCGGAGCCGCGGGTCGAATCGAGAGAGACGTGGAAGAGCTGGTCACGCAGCTGGTCATAGGTCTCGGCATTGTCCCGGTCGCGGATCATCTCGTTGAACGGCTCCGCCAGCAGACCCGAGCCCAGGTAGCTCATATCCGCAAAACCCGGGCGCGCGGCGAGAGCCGCCTCGCCATCCGCCTCAGCCTCCGGGGCTGGTGCATCGACGATCTTGCCGAGTGCGGCGCGGATCGTGGAGATGGACAGGGCATGCCCACTGCCGTCAGAGATGGGGACATTCCACATGCGTCCCTCGTGAAGAACGCCGATCCGGCGGCTACGCGCCCCCTTGGTGCAGCGCAGGATCTCGTCGCGATCCACATTCGGGTGGCGCAGGCCGCCGTTGAAGCAACGCCACTGTGTCGAGCTCAGCGGGTTATCGCGGAAGTCGCGCTCCTCCGGCATCTGCCCGCGCGCCTGCATCAGGTGCACCTCCGCAACGCGGCGGATGACGCGAGCCACCCGATCCAGGCCTTCACCGGCGACGTCGATGCGTGCCTGGAAACCGACGTTCGTGGTCACCGGGAGGGAGGTGCGGACGTCGAGGTAATCATCCAGCCACTGCTCGGCCAGCCAGCTGGAGTTCTCGGCCTCCTTCTCCTCGGCGAACTCCCGCAGCTGAGCCTGCAGGCGCGGCCCCTCCTGCTGCTTGAAAGAGGCGATGGCCTCGTCGGTGTGGGCCAGCTGATCGTTGCTGGCCACGGCACTGACCACATGCCGCAACCGACCCAGGGTGTCCTCTAGCTCCGGCAGCGGCAGAGGCTTCAAAATTGCAGCATTGGATACCGGGTTATTCGTCATGAATCTAATCCTAATGGCTGTGGATATGCGCGTGCCCCGAATCCCTGCTGTTTGGGTCCGCGGTCACAGCCGCGATGGCGGTAGTCAGCGGAATCGCGAGCAGCAACGCGATCGCGCCCGTGACGGAACGCAGCAGCTCGGTGGCCATCACGTCCGAAGTCAGCACCTGCTCGATCGGCCGACCGGAGATGCTCAGCAGCAGCATCATGGGGATCGCCACACCCGCGTACCCCAACACCAGGGTGTAGACCATCGAAGCGATGTGATCCTCGCCGACCCGCATGGCGTTGCGGAAAAGCTGCCAGGACGAGGCGTCCGGCTCCGCGCGCTTGAGTTCAGTGATCGTAGAGGCCTGCGCGATCGTGGCGTCGTTGAGTACGCCCAGCGCGCCGATGATCATTCCGGCCAGCATCAGCCCGGTGATGTCGAGCTCCGGCAGGTAGAGCAGGATCTGCAGATTCGATTCATCCCCCAAACCCCGCAGAGAGGTGGAGTCGATGGCCAGTCCCGATAGCGCCGTGGCGATGGCTACCGCCACAAGGGAACCGCCCATCGCGGCCGCGGATTTCCAGTTCACCCCGTGGACGAGGAAGACGACGAGGAGGATGACGGTCGCCGCCGTCGTCACCGCCAACCACAGTGGGGAGCCACCCCGCAGCAACGCGGGCAGCAGGAAGGCGAGGATCATCACCATCGTGATCGCCAGCCCCACGAGTGCCCGCAGCCCGCGCCAGCGGCCGACCGCGATGATCAACACGATCGTGGCCAGCACCCACGCCCACAGCGGTCCCGTGCGGTCGTAGTCCTGGAAGGCATAAGTGCCGTGGCTGTGGATCAGCTTGATGCTATCGCCCTCATGTAGCTCCGGTTCGCCGGGCATGTGCCGGGACTCTAGTGCGGTGTATGTGCCCTCGTCGGCACCGTCGGTGAGCCGGACGATGACCTGCGTGCAGTGCTTCTCCGCGAAGGGATTCTTATCCTCCGGGATGGCTTCGCTGGTCACGCCGATCTCGGTGGCCCCGCACTTCGCGGGGCGGGTGAAGAGCACCTCGCCGTTGGTCAGCGGCCCCGCGTAGCCGGAGTTTTGGTACGCCGGGGTGATCTTGGGTTCTTCGCTGCTGTGCGGCCACTGCACGACGAGTCCGGCGAGGGTGGCGATGGCGAATACCGCCAGGCCGATGGCGAGCACCCACTGGGGTGTGCTCCACCGCTGCGTCGTGTTCTTATGGTGCTTGGCCACGGGTTATCCCTCGCTAAATTAGGCGCGCGGGCGATCGCGCGCGCCGGGTAAAAGAAAAGTATTACCAATAACTTTGGTGTACCTTACCCGGCGGTCGTGGTGATCGGTAGCGTGAGAGTTTGTGAGCACACCTTCCTTGACAGTCGTGGCCGACGTGGACACCGGCATCGACGATGCCCTGGCCCTGATCTACCTTTACCGGCTGCATCTGGCCGGGCGGATTGACCTCTCGGTGACCACCAGCGCCGGCAACTGCACCGCCGATGACGCCGCCCGTAATTCCGCGGAAGTCCTCCGGGTCGCCGCCCAGCAGCGGGGCCCTTCTTCTTTAGGACGTCACCGCGCCCAACGCGGTGAGGAGTCGGATGCTGTGATCCCGAAGATCACGATCGGCGCGGCACACCCGCGGGTGCTGCCTTTGGTGACGACGCCGGAAACCCATGGGCCGAGGGGGCTGGGGTACTGGCTGGGAGAGTCCGGCGACGCCCGGCGGGGGCAGGCGGAGGGATCGCCAGGGCAGGCTGAAGCGCCCCTCGCGCCGGGCAACGGCACGCCGAGTGGCACCGCGGCTGCGGCGGTGGCTCACTGGGCGGATGCGCAGCCCACCCACCTGCTGGTGTGTGGGCCTGCGACGAACCTGGCCTGGGCGGTGGAGCACGCCCCGGAGGTGCTGCGGGGCTGCCAGGTGGTCATCATGGGCGGGTCATTTGGGTATCCCGGCAACACCACCCCGGTCGCGGAGTGGAACGCGTGGGTGGACCCGCACGCCCTGAAGTATTCCCTGCAGCACTGGCCCGAGGGCGCACCCCTGCCCGTGATCGCTCCGCTGAACATGACCGAGCAGGTGTTGCTCTCCCCGGAGCGGCTCCGCGACTGGGTTGGTGGGCTCGATGGCGCCCAAGCAGGTGGCCATCGAGGCGGCCGGGAGGGCGCGCAGGCGGAGTCGCAGCTCGGCCAGCTGCTGACCGCCGCTATTGAGTTCTACTTCGAGTTCCACGAGCAGGTCGGGGTTGGCTATCAGGCGCAAATCCACGACCTTGCAGCCGCGATGGTGCTGCTTGAGGACGTGGGCTTCGAGGCAACTGAGTTCCACGTGGATGTGGAGGCCGACTCCGAACTCACTCGGGGTGCGACCCTGGCCTTTGATCCGCAGCCACCCTTCGGCCCGCAGCTCACCCCGAATGCGCGGGTGCTGGAGCGCCTGGACGCGACTCGGGTGCTGGAGCGCTTCGGCGAGCTGTTGGTCGGCAAGCCTTGAGTCTTCCCCGGCGGCGCGTCCGGGGCTCTTGTTAGACTTTCCACCGCGAAGTATCAGGTCGCTTGTAGCCAAGGGCAACGCGCTGAGACGCAAGAACGCGTGTTCAGCGGCGAGGGCACGGCTGAGAAGAGACACGGACGAGAAAACACGGTGAGGAGCAGCCCCTTAATGCGAGTAGGTCACAAAATTGCAGGAATGCTGGGAGGCCTCGGACTACTCAGCGCCCTGGTCGCCCCGGCAGCGGCCGCGGAGACACAGCAACTTTCCTGGAGCGATTGCCCCGCGGACGTCTTCGTCGCGAAGCGGGCGAAGTGCGCGGAGTTCCAGGTGCCGATGGACTACTCGCAGCCCGATGGGCAGAAGATCACGCTCACGATGAGCAAGATCCCGGCGACCGGTGCGAAGCGCGGCGTCATCGCCGGTAACCCGGGCGGCCCGGGCGGCAGCGCGCTGGAGATGTTCGCGGACAACGCCGCCCCAGACAAGCTCAACGGGCAGCGGGTCAAGCTCCCCGCCGACGTGCAGAAGCACTACGACCTCATCGCGGTCCAGCCCCGCGGCCTCGCCCACGGGGAGGCGCTGAAGTGTAGCTTCGGGCACCTCGCCAGCGGTGTCATCCCGACCCTCGCCGCCGGGCTCTTCCGCGACCTGTGCAACCTCGAGCAGCCCGGCTACTCCCAGCAGGTCACCACCGCAAACACCGCCCGCGACCTCGACCGAGCCCGCCAGCTGCTGGGGGAGGAGCGCCTCAACCTCTACGGCGTCTCCTATGGTGGGGTTCTCATGGGCACCTACGCCACGATGTTCCCGCAGCACACCGGCAAGGCGCTGATCGATAGCTCCGCGAGCCCGGAGAGCCTGTGGTTCAAGACCGGCCGCGACCGCGAATCCTGGCGCCGCGACGGGCTGCACGATGTCTTCCAGTGGATCGCCGACCGGGACGATGAGTACCACCTGGGCACCACGCCGCTGCAGGTCTACCAGCGTTGGTCGGCCGTCATTGATAAGGAAAGTGGCGCACCCGCGCAGGTCGCGCCGCCGCCGGCTGAGATCGGAGACCTCCCAGCGGGGTTGAAGGAGCACGCCAATATCGCGCTGCCCGCCGCGAACCAGGCGCTGCCGCCCGCGTGGCGACTCGGCTCGGCCATGGTCACGCTCGCCAAGGGCAAGCAGCAGGCCACGCTGGCCTCCCCGCTGTTCACCTTCACCTACTTCGGGGCGCTGTATAACCCGGAGATGCGCCCGAAGCTCGCCGAGTACATCCGCACGGGCACGCCGCCGAAGATGGCGGGTCAGGAACTGGGGCCGAACGGTCGGCCGATCAACCCCGTGACTGGCAAGGAGCTCTCCGAGGAAGAGACCATGGGCCTGCTGGAGCAGATGACCTCCCTGGGCTCCGTGGAACTCTCGATCGTCTGCAACGACAACGCCACGCCGACCAAGCCCGAGATGCTGCCGCAACTGTTCATCGACCAGCTCACCGGCGGCGACTCGATCTCCGCGATCGAGGGCAACCTCGGCTCGGGGCGCGTCTGCGCGGGCTGGCCACTGCCGCACCCGGGAGCGCCAATCAACGGCGAGAAGCTGGAGACCAAGCCCCTGCACGTGGGATTCACGAATGATTCGGCGGTCACCGGCGACGCCATCTGGAAGATGCAGAAGGCTCTCGGCGGCGAGGCCGTGCAGGTGCCGGGCCACGCCCACGGTGTGATGCTCGTTGCACCGGAGAAGGTCGCCGGCAAAGTCAGCGCCTACTTCAACGGCTAGCCATACGCTCTAAAGCATGGCAACGGCCCCGCGCCGCAGAAAGTTTCTCCTGCAGCGCGGGGCCGAATGCTTAACCCAGCGCGGGGTCTAGAGCGCGGTTTTTAGAGGGTGGCGCGCGCCTTCTTCGCGGCGTCGACCAGCACCTCGAGGCTGGCGGTGGTCTCCTCCCAGCCACGGGTCTTCAGGCCACAGTCCGGGTTGACCCACAGCAGCTCTGGGGCGACGTTAGCCAGCGCATCGGCCAGCAGCTGGTCGACCTCCTCCTGCTTCGGGACACGCGGGGAGTGGATGTCCCACACGCCCGGGCCGACACCCAGGTCGTAGCCCGCCTCGTGCAGGGCGGCGAGCACCTGCATGCCGTTGCGGGCAGCCTCGATGGAGGTGACATCCGCGTCGAGGTCGCCGACCGTGCCGATGAGCTCGTTGAACTCCGAGTAGCACATGTGGGTGTGGATCTGAGTCTTCGGCGCCACGCCGGAGGTGGCCAGGCGGAAGGAGCCCACGGCCCACTTCAGGTACGCCGGCTGCTCAGCCTCGCGCAGCGGCAGCAGCTCGCGGATGGCCGGCTCGTCGACCTGAACAACCTTCGCACCAGCGGAGACGAGGTCGTCGATCTCGTCACGCAGTGCCAGGGCAACCTGGTCGGCGGTCTCGCCCAGCGGCTGGTCGTCGCGGACGAAGGACCACGCGAGCATCGTCACCGGACCGGTGAGCATGCCCTTGACCGGCTTGTCGGTCAGCTTCTGGGCCTCCTCGAACCAGGAGACGGTCATCGGCTCCGGACGACGGACGTCGCCGAACAGGATTGGCGGACGGACGCAGCGGGAACCGTAGGACTGCACCCACGCGTGCTCGGTGGAGTGGTAGCCCTCCAGCTGCTCGGAGAAGTACTGCACCATGTCGTTGCGCTCCGGCTCACCGTGGACGAGGACGTCCAGATCCAGCTTCTCCTGGCGCTCGATGACGTCCGCGATTTCGTCGCGCATCGCCTGGGTGTACTGTTCCTCGGTGATTTCACCCTTGCGCAGCTTCGCGCGCGCCTGGCGGATCTGAGTGGTCTGCGGGAAGGAACCGATCGTGGTGGTCGGCAGTGGCGGGAGGTTCAGCTCCTCCTGCTGGGCCTTGCGGCGCTCCTCGATATCACCGCGGTGGCGGTCTTCCTCGGTGATCTTGGCGGTGCGCTCACGGACCTCGTCGTTGTGGGTCAGCTTGGAGGTCGCGCGGGACTGCACGGCTTCGCGGGCCTCGGCCAGCGCCTTCTCGTCGGCCTCGGTGCCCTCACCGCGCAGGACGCGGGAGAGGAGGGCGACCTCGCGGATCTTCTCCTCTCCGAACGCCAGCCAGCTGCGCAGCTCGTCGCCCAGGGTGGTCTCGCGGGCCAGGGTGTACGGCACGTGCAGCAGGGACGCGGAGGTGGAGACGGCGACCGGGCCACGCTCGGCCAGCGCCTTCAGGGTCTCCAGGGCCGCGTCCAGGTCGGTGCGCCAGATGTTGCGGCCGTCGACGACACCGGCGACCAGCAGCTCCTCGCCGGTCCAGCTCGGCAGCTCCTTGCCACCAGCGACGAGGTCGGCGCCGAAAGCGTCGATGCCCAGACCGCTGAGGGTCTTGATGGCCTGGTCGGCGTCGCCGTAGTACGTCTGGACCAGCAGCTTCAGACCGGCGTCGTGGGCGACCTGGGTGAGCTTCTTGTAACCAGCCTTGACGCGGGACAGGGTGGCTGGATCGACGTCGGTGACCAGGGAGGGCTCGTCGAGCTGCAGCCAGGTGACGCCACGGTTAGCGATGCGCGGCAGCAGGCGGCCGTAGGTCTCGAAGAGGGACTCCAGGTGCTCCAGCGGGTTGGAGCCGTCGGTGGAGCGGGCCAGTGCCAGGTAGGTGAACGGGCCGACGAGGACCGGGCGGACCTTATCGCCGTGGCGGTTGACCTGGTCGCGAATGTCGTCCAGCCAGGCGCCGTCCTCGAGGCGGAACTCCTGGTCAGCGGACAGCTCCGGGACGATGTAGTGGTAGTTGGTGTCGAACCACTTGGTCATCGCGGAGGCCGGCAGCTCGGCGGTGCCGCGGGCGGCGGCGAAGAGGCGGTCGATGAACTGCGGCAGGCCATCGTTCTCGTGGTCGCTGATCTCGGCAACGCGCTCCGGCAGTGCGCCGAGGATCGCGGAGGTGTCGAGGACGGCGTCGTAGTAGGAGCGGCCCTGGAAGGGAGCGGAGTCGAGGCCCTCGTTGACCAGGCCGTCGGTGTAGTCGTTGACCAGGCGGGTGGCGGTGCCGGCGAGGTCGCGGCCCGTGGCGGAGTCGCGCCAGTAGGCTTCGAGTGCTTTCTTGAGCTCGCGATCAGGTCCGATGCGTGGGACCCCGGCGGTGGTTGCGTGGAAAGTCATGTTTTCCTTCTTCGTGGTTGGTGTTTGGTGACTCACACAGCGGTCGTGCCCAACCCGAAGGCGCAAGAAAGCATGAAACCCCGGGTGATATTTCCTAGCGGCTGTGGCAGTGGTGACCCACAGACTGGTGGCTAGGCGAATATCTCAGGCAAAACCAACGGTTCCTACCGACCGTGTCCGGGGCTCCAGGGGTCGGCAGGTGCTCGCGGCGAACCGTTGTGCGTTGAGTGATATAAAACACTAGACAGCTTGGTCTGTCAACTGCTGTGTAAGAAACAGTGCTCGACCAGTCAGGTTGAGTGTGGCGTCCACCCCGCCCGGCCGCGCGGGAAACCCGGCGTGATCATTTGACGAAACTTAGGCTGATCGACCAGGATGTTTGAGCAACTTTCCACGTTTCCCGCGCCGAGGTGACATAGGCTTTTCGGGGATCACTTCAACCCTGTTTGGAATAGCTATGTCACGCATGCAAAAAAGCCTTCTCGGCCTGGCGGTTCTCATCATCGCCGCGACGTGGTTGACCCTCGTCATCTCCCAGCCCACGGACTCGAATTGGGAGTCGCTGGCTGACTCCCGCAGCTCCACGATCGCGCTCGTGGGCTTCTTGGTTCCGGCGATTCTTGCCCTGATCGCGGTCGTGCCGCAGCTGCCGGTGCGCACCCTCTCGCTGATCCCGGTGGCCCTGGCGCTGAACATCATTACCGGCCAGGTCATCGGCACCATGGGCCTGCCGCTGCCGCTGTACCTGGACTCCATCGGCACCGTTTTGGTCGGCGCGCTCGCCGGCCCCTGGGCGGGCCTGGTCACAGGTGTGCTGAGTTCCCTGGTGTGGGGCACCTTCAACCCGACCGTCGTGCCCTTCGCCGCCGCCTATGCCTTCGTCGGCGTGGCCTCCGGTCTGCTGCGCAAGCTCTTCGTCGGCACGTGGTGGCGCGTGGGTGGGGCGGGCCTCGTCGTCGGCTTCATCACGGCGCTGCTCTCCGCGCCGGTGGCTTCCTTCATCTTTGGCGGCACCGCGGGCACCGGAACCGGCCTGCTGGTCACGGCTTATCGCGGCCTCGGCTTCGACCAGCTGACTGCTGTGTTCCTGCAGTCCTGGACCTCCGATCCGATCGATAAGCTCATCGTCTTCACCATCGTGTGGCTGGTGCTGCGCTGGCTGCCGAAGCGCACCCGCGTGACCTTCAGCCCCGAGAGCAAGTGAGAAAACTCCACCCCTATACGCCGCTGACCGCCGCCATCTGCGCGGTGGTCGTGGTGTTGCTGGCCCACAAGCTGGTTGTCTCGCTCACCGCGCTGGGGATCGCCGCCCTGCTCGCAGCCTTTTTCCGGACTGCTCGTGGCCCGCTGTTCGCGGCGGTGCTGCTCGCGATCCCGACCACCGTGGGCCTGTTTTTGATGCACGCCCCGTTTGGTCAGCACCCCGTTTTCGGTCCGCTGACCTCCGACGGCATGCAGCTTGCGGGCTTGCTCTCCCTGCGCCTCTTTGGTGCCGCGGCGATTGGTTTGACCCTGGGTTCCTTCGTGGATGGGGACCGGTTGATGCGGGCGATGCAGGAGCAGTTCCCCGCGAAGATCGTTTACGTCGTGGGCTCGACCATCCGGCTGTATCCGATGGCCCGGGCACGGGTGGAGACGCTGCACCAGATGTTCACGGCCCGCGGGGTGAACACCGCAGGGGTGCGTGGAAAGCTGAACTTCGTGATGCCCCTGATCGTGGGGCTGGTGGACGACGCCGCGCAGCGCGCTCGGCCCCTGCAGCGCACCGGGATCGGGGAGCCCGGCCCCCGCACTGTGCTGAACCCGGTTGCGAACCCGATGGGGCAGCGTGTCCTGCGCTGGGTGTTGATCGCCGCCACGTGTGCGGCCGTCGTCTGGATTGGAGTGAGCTAGCGCCATGCCAGTGACCCGTTTTATCTGGGGCGATGGGCTATCGGACCACGCCTGGGAAGCAGCGGAGGCGACGGGGGCCGCCTGGGTGGGGAACAACGCCTCCGCCCACATTTCGCTGCTGCGCGCCACGGTGGCCGAAGAGCTGGCCTTCGGCATGGAGCAACAGGGCGTGTCGCGGGAGCAGATGCGCCCCCGCGTGGACCAGGCCCTTCAGACCTGGGGTTTGCAGCACGTCGCGGGCCAGGACCCGATGCGGCTGTCCACCGGGCAGACCCGCCGCATGGCGATCGCCCAAGCGCTGTTGACCCGTCCCGGGGCGCTGGTTCTCGACTGCCCGCTGGACGGGCTGGATACCGCTGCGGTCAACCAGCTCGCCGAGGTGCTAGACGCCTATCCCGGCGAGGTGACGGTCTACGATCGCCGCCCGTCCGCGGTATCCGAGGCAGCAGTTCAGCAGTTCCAGCTTTCCGACGGCGAGTTGCGTCAGCGGCCGATTCCGGAGTTCGACCTGCCGGTTTTCCCTCCCCGTACCCGCTCCGACGAGGCCAGTGCTCACGCCAGCGTCGACGACGTCGCCGCGCAGCGGCTCGCGCTGTCTGCCCGGAACATCCAGGTTCGTGGCCTGGGGCCGTTTACGGTGGACGCCCCGGCGGGCCAGGTCACCCACATCGCTGGGCCCAATGGTTGCGGCAAGACCTCTTTGATGCTGGCGGCACTTGGCCTGGTCGACTACGAGGGCACCATCATGGTCGGCCGCTGTGGCTGGGCACCCACCGCGCTGGACCAGTCCTTCCTCTACCGCCGGGTGATCGATGAGGTCGCTGGCGACCGGAAGGTGCTGGAAATCTTCGGCCTGGAGAAATGGGCCGAGGAGCACCCCTTGGACGTTCCCACCTCCGACCGTCGGTTGGTGCTGGTGGCAGCGACGATGGCGGGCCAGCCGGACGTCCTGCTGCTCGACGAACCGACGGTGGGCCTGGACGTGGACGGTCACCGCAAGCTGTTGGAGGGCATCGACGCCTTCGTGCGGCAGGATCGCAAGCCCGCGGTGCTGTGGACCTGTCACGACCAACGGGTGGCGGACGCGGTGAGCGACCGCTCGATCGTCATCGCGCAGGATTAGAACACCCAGGCCACAGCCCTGGGAGGGAACGCGGTTAGTTGATGACCTCGACGGCGTCCCCGTTGACCTGGACGTCGCTGGACAGGGCCATCGGGTCGCGGGAGGGCCCCTCCACCACATCGCCGGTGGCGGTGTCGAAGACCGAGCCGTGCTTTGGGCAGATCGCGACGGTCATGCCGTCCTGCTCGGCGATCTGGTCGATGCGGCCGCGGGCGTGCGGGCACTCGGTGGAGAAAGCCATGAACTTATCCTTCTCCGGCTGCGCGATGATCCAGTTATCGATGATCTTCGCCCCGCCGACTGGGATATCCGCCTTCGCGGCCTTCGCCACGGTTTCCTCACCCGCGCAGGCGGCGAGTAGCGCGCCCGCGGCCGTAGCTGCCGTTGCGAGTGCTGCGCCGCGCAGCAGGCTGCGGCGGGAGCAGGAGAACTGGCCGGCGCCGGTGGCCGAAGGGGAGGTGAACTGGGGGCTGGAAGACTGCGAGCTCATGGCTCCATTATGGGCGCGCCAGAACGGCAAAGCCACTAGCGCGGGATGCCCGTGTCTGCGGTTGGGGCTGCGCGCTCTGAAGCCCCGGGATCGCTGCCCGGGTGCCTGATGATCGCGAAAGCGGATTAGACGCGCCCGCGTTGCCAGCTAGAATTGCGCATCATGTACACCCCACAAGCGATCGGCACCCCCAACAGTGACTGCGCGACAGTCGTTATGATCCTGGGAGCCGGTGAGCTCGGCCGTGAGTTGACCATCGCCCTCCAGAGGTTCGGCGTGGAGGTGCACGCCGTGGACCGCTACCAGGGCGCGCCCGCACACAACGTGGCCAATCACGCGCACGTGTTAGACCTCATGGACGGCGACGCGCTGCGCGAACTCATCACCGAGGTCCGCCCGCACATCGTGGTCCCGGAAATCGAGGCGCTGGCGGTGAACGTCCTCGCTGAACTGGAAGAGGAAGGCGCCGTCACCGTCGCTCCGACGGCGCGAGCCGCGCAGCTGACGATGGACCGCGAGAAGATCCGCACGATGGTCAGCGAGGAGCTTGGCATCCCCACGGGCGTGCACCGCTTTGCATCAACCCCCGAGGAACTGCACACCGCGGCCGAAAAGATCGGTTTCCCGTGCGTGGTCAAGCCGGTCGTGTCCTCCGCGGGGCGGGGTCAGAGCTACGTCGCCAGCGCCGATGAGCTCGACGCCGCCTGGGACTTCGCGCTCTCCGACGTGCGCGTGAACTGCGAGAAGGTCATCGTCGAGCAGTTCGTCCCCTTCGATTACGAGATCACCCTGCTCACGGTGCGCAGCATCGACCCGGTCAGCGGCCAGCCCGCCACGTGGTTCTGCGAGCCCATCGGCCACCGCCAGGACCTCGGCAAGTACGTGGAGTCCTGGCAGCCGGCGACGATGGGGGACTCCGCGCTCGATAATGCCCGCTCGGTGGCGGCTCGCGTGACCAACGCCCTGGGCGGCCGGGGAGTGTTCGGCGTGGAGCTGTTCATCAAGGGCGACGATGTGTACTTCTCCGAGGTCTCACCGCGGCCACACGACACGGGCATGGTGACCATCGGCACGCAGCGCTGCAGCGAGTTCGAGCTGCACGCCCGTGCGATTCTGGGTCTACCGATCGATACGACTCTGATCTCCCCGGGCGCCTCCGCCGTGGTCCTCTGTGAGGACCTGCCGGAAGGTGCTGCGGTGGAGTATCACGGCCTGGCCGAAGCGCTCGCCGTCCCGGAGACGAAGGTCCGCCTCTTCGGAAAGCCGGTCGGCTACAACCGACGCCGCATGGGCGTGGCCGTGTCCACTGCGGAGACGATCGAGGATGCCCGCGACCGGGCCGCCGATGCCGCCGGGGCGATCAAGATCCGGGCAGCAGAGGCCGCCCACGAGGCCCACGCGGCAGCCGAGGACGCCGGGCACGAGGCTGAGGACGATGCCGACCTGCCGACGGGCGAGCAGCCCGCGGTGGACTAGCCTGCCACCGTTGGTGCAGCTCCCGGCGGTTTAGGGCGTCCCCGCTGGTGGGGCTACACTTTGAGGCATGGCTGTTAGCGCGACCGACCTCAAAGAATCCCGCATCCTGCTGTACTACTGGTTCACGCCCATCGCGGACCCCACGGCGATCATGCTGTGGCAGAAGCAGCTCTGTGAAAACCTCGGCCTGACCGGGCGCATCCTCATCTCCGAACACGGCATCAATGGCACCGTGGGCGGCTCCCTGCACGCCTGCAAGCAGTACGCGCGCCGAACCCGCGAATACCCTGGCTTCAAAGGCATGGAATTCAAGTGGTCGCAGGGCGGGGCGGATGACTTCCCACGCCTGTCCGTCAAGGTGCGCGACGAGATCGTCGCCTTCGGCGCGCCGGGCGAGCTGAAGGTGGACGAGAACGGCGTCATCGGGGGAGGAACCCACCTGAAGCCGGAAGAGGTCAACAAGCTGGTCGAGGAGCGCGGCGACGACGTCGTCTTCTTCGACGGACGTAACGCGATGGAAGCCGAAATCGGCCGGTTCAAGAACGCCGTCGTCCCTGATGTGGAGACCACCCACGACTTCATCAAGGAACTGGAGAGCGGCAAGTACGACTGGATGAAGGACAAGCCGGTTGTTAGCTACTGCACCGGCGGTATCCGGTGCGAGGTGCTCAGCGCGCTGATGAAGAACCGTGGCTTCGAGGAGGTCTACCAGATCGACGGCGGCATCGTCCGCTACGGCGAGAAGTATGGCGATAAGGGCCTATGGGAGGGCTCGCTGTACGTCTTCGACAAGCGCATGCACATGGAGTTTTCCGAGGACGCGAAGCAGCTGGGCTTCTGCAAGAACTGCGGGGCGGCGACGAATACCTTCCACAACTGCGAGAACTCCGAGTGCCGCGAACAGGTCCTGCTGTGCGAGGACTGCGCGGCCGACCCGGCGGTGACCTGCGGGGAGTGCTAGCCGCCGGCTAGTCGAGCTCGAGCTGCATCTCCACGTGGTCGATGCCCTCGACGTCGAAGGGCTCGCCCACGGTGGCGAAACCGTAGCCCTCGTAGAAGGGCACGGAGTGGCTCTGTGCCTCGATCTTTACGATCGACTTCTGGGTCGTGGGGTCCAGGGCGGCGGCGCGCTCGCGGACGACCTCCAGGGAGCGCGCGACAAGGTTGTGCGCGATCCCGTAACCGCGCAGGTCCGGGTGGACGCAGAGGCGGCCGATGTGCTGCTCCTCCGGCGGTCCGAAGACTCGCACGGTGCCCACGAGCCGCATGGGGGAGCCGGGGTCCGCGGTGCCCCACGGGTAGTCCGGGCCGCTGCCGGGGTGGACGTATGCCAGCAGGTGATGGGTCTCCGGCAGGGCGTCCTGGTCGTCGATCTCCGGGAATGCGGCGCGCTGTTCATTAACGAAGACGTCCACCCGCAGCTTGTAGAGGGCGTGGACCTGGTACGCAGGCATGGACAGCAGGGTTCGCCCGGTGATGTAGACCTTTGGGCCTTCTTCTACGGCGTCGTTTTCCAGAGTCATGAATCGCATGTTACCTAAGCCACACGGGCTCTGAGAGAGAAAAGAAACCCCCACGCAATACGGGGGTAGAGCTGTACCTTTGCAGTCAAAATGTTAGTTTTGACTAGCTACCGGAATTGAGCTTTCTCCGAAAGCGTGGGGGTAGCCGACGCGGGGTTTGGGGCCGCGCCGGCCGAGGGGGTGTTTACTCCCCGGTGTACTTGGAGTGGTGGTGCATCTCGTCCCACTCGCGGACCTTCTTGCGCTCGCGACCCTCGGCCTCGCCGAGTTCGCGCTCGTGCTTGTCCAGGGCGTACCAGCCCTCCCAGTCGGTCCAGGAGATGTTCTTGGATTGCAGCAGCTCCTCAACGCTCTCCAGCTCCGGCTTGGCTGGCTGGAAGCCGATGCCCTTTGCGACGTCGGTCAGCAGGTTGTCGACGGCCTCGTTGGCGTCACCCTTGGTGTTACCGATCAGGCCGACGGGGCCGCGGCGGATCCAGCCGGTGGCGTACACGCCCGGCAGGGTCTCGCGCTTCTCCGCCTCCGGGTCAGCGCTGCCCGGCACGCCCGCGATGCCGTCTGCGGTGGGGCCTTCGGCGAGGACGCGGCCGCCGACGTTCGGCAGGACGTTCTCGTTGGCGTCCCACGGCAGGTCGGCCTGCTGGTCAGACTTGTAGCCGACGGTGCGGTAGACCGCGCCGACTGGCCATTCGCGGGTCTCGCCGGTGGTGGAGACGGAGCCGTCGCCGTTGAGCTTCGTGCGCTCGGTGACCAAGGCGGTGACATTGCCCTGATCGTCGGTCTTGATCTCCTTCGGGGATTCGAAGAAGTGGATGTAGACGCGGTGCGGCTCCTCGCCTGGGTCGGCGATGGCGTACTGCTCCAGCAGGGAGCAGACCATGTCGGTGATCTTGGAGCCGCGGCGAGCTTCCTCGGAGGCAGCGTCGTACTGGATGTCCTCCGGGTCGACGATGACCTGGATGGTATCGGAGTAGCTGAGCTCCTTCAGTTCCAGCGGGGTGAACTTCGCCTGGGCGGGGCCGCGGCGGCCGAAGAGGTGGACCTCCTTGGCCTTGTTCTTCTTCAGGGATTCGTAGACGTTGTCCGGGATTTCGGTGGTGAGCAGTTCGTCGCCGGTCTTCGCGATGACGCGCGCGACGTCGAGGCCGACGTTGCCCACGCCGATGACGGCGACGGACTCGGCGTCCAGATTCCAGTCCTCGGAGAACTTCGGGTTGGCGTCGTAGAAGCCGACGAACTCCGCGCCGCCGTGGGAGGCCTCTGCTCCCGGCAGGTTGAGGTCGCGATCCTTGGTCGCGCCGGTGGCGTAGATGACGGAGTCGTAGTGCTGCTTGAGCTCCTCGAGGGTGACGTCCTCGCCGATGTTGACGTTGCCGAAAAGGCGGATCTGCGGCTGGTCGAGGACACGGTGCAGGGAGCGGATAATGCCCTTGATGCGGGGGTGGTCGGGTGCGACGCCGTAGCGGATGAGCCCGAATGGGGCTGGCATGCGCTCGAAGATGTCCACGCTCACGCCGTCGAAGGTGGTGCCGCCGTTGCCCTCCGGGATGGTGGCCTTGGCGAGGGCGTTGGATGCGTAAATGCCGGCTGGGCCAGAGCCGATGACCGCGATGCGGAGCGGACGAGTGTTCTTTGCTGCGTCTGACACTTTTATTCAGGGTCCAATCGTTGGTTCTAAGTGCATATTCTTTACCCACCAAGCTAATCCCACTGCGGGGGGATTGCGAGATTCTGGGGGGTGGATCACAACAGAGTGTAGACAGCATTGTCTATTTTACGCAATTGAATTCGCTGAAATTGCTTGCGACCTTGTGGTCCGGCGGTTTAGTGTGTGCAGTTATAGACCGCACGGTCTGTCTAGTGTAGGTTGATCTGCAGCCCGCGCTGCGGATCCAGACAAGACCGCCACAACGCACGATCAACTGGAGAAATTCACCATGACCGCAACCACCACCACCCGACCGAGGCCGAAGCGTAAGCCCCGGCCGCAAGGCCAGTGGCTCGTCGACGGCACTACTCCGCTCAACGACGACGAGAAAATTAAGCAGGAAGACGCCGGCCTCGGCGTCATCGACCGCATTCGCGAGACCTACGCGAAGCAGGGTTTCGATTCCATCCCGAAGGAGGACCTCGCGCCCCGCTTCAAATGGGTCGGTCTTTATACCCAGCGCCGTCCCGGCCTCGACGGCGTGGCCACCTCCACGCTGAGTACCGAAGAGCTGCAGGACAATTACTTCATGATGCGCATCCGCCTCGACGGCGGACTAGTCAGCAGCGAGCAGCTGCGCGTCATCGGCGAGATTTCTAGCGACTACGCCCGCGATACTGCGGACTTCACCGACCGCCAGAACGTCCAGCTGCACTGGATCCGCATCGAGGACGTCCCGACCATCTGGGACAAGCTCGAGGCCGTCGGGCTGGATACCAACTTCGGCTGCGGCGACGTCCCGCGCGTCATTCTGGGCTCCCCGGTCGCCGGTATCGCCGCCGACGAGATTATCGACGCCACCCCGGCCATTCACACCATCAAGGAAGAACTACTTACCAGCGGCGAGTTCGACAACCTGCCACGCAAGTTCAAGTCCGCGATCAGCGGCAATTCCCGCCAGGACGTCACTCACGAGATCCAGGACCTGGCGTTTATCGGCTCGAACCACCCGGAACACGGCCCCGGCTTCGACGTCTGGGTCGGCGGCGGGCTGTCCACCAACCCGATGCTTTCCCAGCGCCTCGGCGCTTGGGTGCCCCTGGAAGAGGTCCCGGAGGTGTGGGCCGGCGTGGTCCGCATCTTCCGCGACTACGGCTACCGCAAGGTCCGCAACCGCGCGCGTCTAAAGTTCCTCGTCGCCGACTGGGGTATCGAGAAGTTCCGCACGGTGCTGGAGGAGGACTACCTCGGCCGCAAGCTCGTCGACGGCCCGGACCCGGGCGAGTACCCCGGCTACCGCGACCACGTCGGCATCCACGAGCAGCGGGACGGCAAGGTCTACCTGGGGGTGAAGCCCACGGTGGGGCACACCGACGGCGCCCAGCTGCAGCGACTCGCGGAGCTCGCCGAATCCTATGGCTCCACGCGCCTGCGCACGACCCCCGATAAGGAGCTGCTCTTCCTGGACCTGGCCCCGGAGAATGCAGACAAGCTCGCCGCCGAGCTGGAGAAGGAGGGCCTGTCCGCGAAGCCTTCGGCCTTCCGCCGCGACATCATCAGCTGCACCGGCCTGGAGTTCTGCAAGCTCGCGCACGTCGTGACGAAGCAGCGTGCCATCCAGCTGGTCGACGAGCTGGAGGAGCGGGTCGGTGACCTCGACGTCCCGCTGAAGATCTCCCTGAACGGCTGTCCGAACTCCTGCGCCCGTTCCCAGGTCGCGGACATCGGTCTATCCGGCAAAGTGCTGACCGACGAGGACGGCAACCGCGTCGAGGGATTCCAGGTGCACCTGGGCGGCAAGGTCGGCCTCGAGCCGGGCTTCGGCCGCAAGCTGCGCGGCAACAACGTGTTCTCCGAGGACGTCGGCGACTACGTGGTCCGCGTCGTGGAGAACTTCAAGGAGCAGCGCGAGGCTGGCGAGGAGTTCAGCTCCTGGGTCGCCCGCGCTGAGGAGGAGGCCCTGCGATGAGTGTTCCCGATACTGATTCCCTGCCACCGGTGAACCAGGCCATCGGTGGGAAGTCCGGGCACAGCAACGGTCGGCGTGCGACCGTGAACTTCTGCCCCTACTGCATGGGGGAGAACTTGTTTCCGACCACGGAAACGGATAATTCCTGGCAGTGCCGCGAGTGCCGTCGTGAGTTTTCAGTGAAATTCCACGGCCTGCTGGCCTAAACCAAAGCGCTGGTTACACGGTGAATCCCTGGCCTGCGGTACTTATACCGCGGGCCGGGATTCTTGGCACCTGGTACGCCGAGCACGCCCACGAGCTCCTCTACCGGGTGTCTGACCAGTCGGGCGCAGGTCTTTCGCCAGCGCTGTAATGGATGAGTAAGAACTCAATAGCGCAGTGGCCGCGGGTTCTCCCCGCGGCCCTTGCTTTATTTGGACGGGGTAGCCCTAGAGCAATTCCTCGCCGCGGGCGATGTAGCTAGCCATCTCGTCTTCTGGCACCATCGCCCCGCCCGTGATCCAGGCCAGGTGAGTACCCGACCGGCCAATGGCGCCGGGACCGAAGAAGCTGGTCGCGGAGCTCGGCTCGCACTGCACATCCTCGGAGCGGTCGAAGAGCGCCACGCCGCGGAACATGTTCTCGTCGCTGACGGTGTAGTAGCCGTCGATGAGGTACTGCATCCGCTCGCCGACGAAGCCGGAGGGCCGCCCCACGGCAAGCCCATCGGCGGCGGTGACGTTGTCGATGCCGAAGTCCTGCACTGCCAGCTGGTCGTGGGCGCCGGTGTGCACCCCGATGAACATGGCGGGGGAGTGGGTGGGCTCGGCTAAGTAGCAGCGCGCCGCGTCTCCGAAGATGGCCTTGATACCGAATGCGACACCACCCGGGCCACCGCCAACCCCGCAGGGCAGGTAGACGTGGAGTGGTTCCTTCTCGGTGATCCGGACGTCCATGGCCTGCAGCTGGCCGGCCAGCCGCGCCCCGGCGACCGCGTAACCGAGGAAGAGGGAGACGGAGTTCTCGTCGTCGACGAAGTAGACGCGCTCGTCGTCCTCGGCGGCTCTGCGACCAGCGGCGACGGCGACGGAGTAGTCCTGCTCGTACTCCACGACCTCCACGCCGTGGGAGCGCAGCAGGTCTTTCTTCCACTGCCGGGCATCCGCGCTCATGTGGACCGCGGCCTGGAAGCCCAGCTTGGCGCTCATGATGCCGATGGACAGCCCCAGGTTGCCGGTGGACCCCACGGCCACGCGGTGCTGGCCGAAGAGCTCGCGGGCCTCGGCGGAGTCGAGGAGCCGGTAGTCGCTGTCTAGGGTGATCAGGCCGTGGTCCAGGGCGAGGGCTTCAGCGTGCTGGAGGACCTCGTAGATTCCGCCGCGGGCCTTGATGGACCCGGAGATCGGCAGGTGGGAGTCGAGCTTCGCCCACAGCTGCCCCTTGATCTGCTGCCCGGTGAGGTCCTCGATCGCTTCCTTCATCGCGGGCACGTGGCGCAGCGGAGATTCGATGACGCCAGCACTCGGCGCGGTCTCCGGGAAGACCTGCTGCAGGTAAGGGGCGAAGCGCTTCAGCCGGTCCGCGGCGTCCTGGATCTGGTCCGGGCCGATCCCGACGTGCGCCAGTCCCTCTTCGGCGCGGGGCAGGTCGGGCTTCAGCCACAGGGTCTCCTCGAGCGCGACGAGTCGCTCAAGGAGGGGGTAGTCGGTGATCCACTCTTGCGGGGTTCGGGTTGCCATGGCGCCCAGCTTAGTGAGCTTTGTTGCACATCTCTGCCAGTCGCGCGATCGCCGCGTTGACCTCCTTCGGTGCCTCCAGAGGGAGCATGTGGCCCGCGTTGCCGACCTCGACCAGCTCCGCGCCCGGCCACACATCGATGATCTTTTTGGCCTGTTCGCGTGAGGTGACGTCGTCGTTATCTCCGACAAGGACGACCCCGGGCAGACCGGAAAGATACGGGACGGCGTCGTACTCATCGTGCCCGCGCAGGTCATCGAGGAAACCCAGGTACGTGTCCAACGGCGTTTCGTTGATCATGTAGGCGTGCAGGTCGATGACCTGGCGGTTCGTGGGTCGGGAGAACACCGCGATCGCGAGCGCCGGGGCGATCAGGCCGGCGATCTTGTCGCGCACCCGGCGCACCCGCTTCGGCGAGGCCTTCAGCAGCCCGGCCAGCCAGCCGACGATGCGCAAGTTCAGCAGCTCTGGGATACCGTTCGCAGCGAAGCGGTCGATCGCGGTGGATACCTGCACGAGCCCAGCGATGCGCTGCCGCACGTCCTCCGGGGCATGTCGCAGCGCGGCGAACGCAATTTGCCCGCCGAGGGAGTGGCCGACGAGGATCAGCTTTCCGGCCGGCGCACGCTCGGCGAGAACGGCCAGGACGTCCTCCGCAGCCGTTTCCGTCGAACACAACGAGGGTGGCACCGCACCAGTCTTGCCGTGACCGCGCAGGTCGAGGGTGAGGAGACGCACGCCCGGCAGCTTCTTACGCAGTCCGCGGAACTGGCGGTACCAGGAGTCCGCGCCGAGGGTGAAGCCGTGGATGAACACGATCGTCAGCGGTTCCGCGTTGCCCGTCTCTGCAGTCGAGCCGTGGCCGGGGCCGACCTCGTACCAGTGCAAGGGGATGTCCGTGCCGTGGTCGGCGACGGTGAGGACGCCGGTGGCATCGAGGTCACGGATCCCCGGCCTGACCTGCCGCGGTGTGCTGGACTTCGGGAAGAGGCGGGCTTTCTTCTCCTCGACCCGGGAGCGGACCTCCGTGGCTAGGCTGCTCACGGAGTTGCGCGCGATGCGGGCGAGGTTTTTGGCGTGCTTCATGGGCCTTGAACCTTATGGTGAGCGGATTGACCGCTTCAAGAATAGCGTGTGAGATTTCTCTGCTTTTCAGCAAGCGCGATGAGCGAGCTTGCCGATAGTGGCGCGAAGAGACAGTTGTTAAGACCAAGAACCCCTCGGGTCTTGCTGGTAAATGCGTCGCACTTTACTTCCTCGGAGAAACCAGCCGGGTATGTTTTCGTCGATTGCGGCGAGCACGGTGATCATGTCGTTCAAGCGTCGATTGACTCGGACATCCAAAAGGTTTTCGTGATGTGCCACACGGTTCCTGAGATCAGTGACCCGTCGGTAGTTATCCCCTAAGCTGATGCCATCCTGGGGAATGGAATGTCCGTCTTGTTGAGGAGCAAGTCTTAAACGCGGAAATGCGACTGTGTACGCGTTGGACCATAGCGATGCAGCCGCTTCCTGTTTCTTTGGGCTCATCTGATGACGGGGGAATGCTCCGAGCAAGGCAGCCCAGTTTCCCAGTGTCAATTGGGCGACGACATCGTCGTGAATGGGTTTCGCATTTTTCCGTGGATGCCGAGGAGGCCGGTTTCGAGCCGCCTTAGCGGTATTTTTTCGGGCATCAGTTGGAGAGCCTCTTAACTGGTCATGGGGCAGTGTATTCTCAGTGATGAGCATAGGACTTGCTCCTCGCAAATACCCCGCAGCGCCTGCTGATTTTTCAGCAGGCGCTGTTGTCATCTGCAGAACCCATCACCTTTCGTTAGTCGTGCGGGTGGCCAGGGTGCGGGCCAGATTCTCGGCCTTGGATTCGAGGTTTCTGGCTGTGCCAACGATTGCGGTGTGGAGTGGTTCCGGGCGTTGGGTATCGCCCGCAGTAGTCCGCGGGCGATGGTGGTAGCGGCCTCGCCCGTGCTGAGCGCTCCCTTGAAGGAGTCCGGCATGACGGCAAACGTCATGGCTTCGAGTGAAAATCCTTCATCAGACATGGGCGGGAAAGTACTAAGCCGAAGCCCTGAAGGGCCTCGGCTTGGGGGAGCTTCGGTGGTGAGGAGGATATTTGTGGGGTTGATGCTATCGGACGGCGGATTGCTTCGTTATGGGGGCTATATTTTCGCCATTTTGAGCCGGGAAGTAGACCATGCGGTCTAAGTAAATGCGCAGGTAGTGGTCTTTTTCTCGGGCGTGCTTTTGCGCTTCTATTGCATGTGTCACAATTCCCGCCTAGTATGTGCCCTAATCCTAGACCGAGCGGTCTGTCTGGCTTTCTCCTCCTTCGAGGGGAGGCCGGGCTCACCACACGGCAGAACAAACGACGACAAGCACGACGACAAGAACCCACCGAGGAGCCGCAGTGCCGGAGCGCAATTCCCAGGCAGGCATCACTCAACAGTCTCAGCCCCTGTTGAGCCTCAACACCCACAACGAGAACTGGCGTGACCCCGAGATCAGCCCCGCCCAGGCAGATGGGCGGCCTGCCCAGACCACAACCACCCCGATCCCCGACGATCGCCGCCACTACCACGAGGAGCTGGTCGCCACCTGGAAGGATGAGCTGGAAAACGCCAGCGCCGCAGAGATCCTCTCCTGGGCAGCCGAGAAGCTCGACGGGCCCGTGGCCATCACCCTCAGCATGCAGGACACGATCCTCGCCGAGCTGACTCAGCGAGCCTTCGATGGCAAGCAGGCAGACGCTGAGCTCGTCTTCCTCGACACCGGGTACCACTTCCCGGAAACCCTCGACACCGCCGCCGCCGTCGAGGATCGTTACAACTTTCCGCTGCGCCGCATCACCCCAACCCTGAGCCGTGCGGAGCAGGACGACGTGTACGGGCCGAATCTGTACCAGCGCAACCCCACGGCTTGTTGCCGAATGCGCAAGGTCGAGCCACTGGCGAGGATGCTCGACCCCTTCGAGGCCTGGGTCTCCGGCGTCCGCCGCGTCGACTCCCCGCTGCGTGCCAACACCCCGGTCATCGAGGTGGACCGCACCGGCCGGTTGAAGCTCAACCCGATCGCGGCATGGACCGACGACGACGTCCAGCGCTTCATCGAAGACAACGACCTCATCATCAACCCACTGACTAAGCAGGGCTACCCGTCCATCGGCTGCGCCACCTGCACCCTGCCCGTTGCCGAGGGGGAGGACCCCCGCTCCGGACGCTGGGCAGGAACCAACAAAACAGAATGCGGACTACACGTATGAGCACCACGACTATCACCCCAGAACAGACCAACCCAGAAGAGACCAACGCACAACAGAACACCGAGCTCTCCAGCCCGCACCTCGCGGAGCTGGAGGCCGAATCCCTCCACATCCTTCGGGAGGTCGCCGGCCAGTTCGACCGACCGGCACTGCTTTTCTCCGGCGGCAAGGACTCCGTCGTCGTCCTGGAACTAGCCAAGCGGGCCTTCCACCCAGCACCGGTGCCCTTCGAGCTGCTGCACGTGGACACCGGCCACAACTTCCCGGAGGTTCTCGAGTTCCGCGACCGCATCGCTGCCGATCCGTGCATCAACCTGCACGTCGCGCACGTCCAGGACTGGATCGATAGCGGTGCGCTGCAGGAGCGCCCGGACGGTTCCCGCAACCCGCTGCAGACCGTCCCCCTCGTCGAGACCATCCAGCAGCGCGGTTACGACGCAGTCCTCGGCGGCGCTCGCCGTGACGAGGAGAAGGCACGCGCTAAGGAGCGCGTGTTCTCCATCCGCGATGGCTTCGGTGGCTGGAACCCCCGCCGTCAGCGCCCCGAGCTGTGGGGTCTGTACAACGGCAAGCTGCAGGCTGGCGAGAACATGCGCGTCTTCCCGATCTCCAACTGGACTGAGGCCGACGTGTGGCACTACATCCGCGACCGCAAGCTCGAGCTGCCGCCGATCTATTACTCCCACCAGCGGGAGGTCTTCAACCGTGGCGGCATGTGGCTCTCCGCCGGCGAGTGGGGTGGGCCCCGCGAGGGCGAGGAGACGGTCACCAAGACGGTCCGCTACCGCACCGTGGGCGACATGTCCTGCACCGGCGCGGTGCTTTCCGACGCCACCACCCCGCAAGAGGTGATCGAGGAAATCCTCACCTCCACCACCACCGAGCGCGGCGCGACCCGCGCCGACGACAAGCTCTCTGAATCCGCCATGGAAGACCGCAAGAAGGAAGGCTACTTCTGATGACCGCCCCGACCACCCTCACCGAATCCACCACGACCACCGGGGCCGAAAAGGCGAGCGCAACCACGGCGACGTCCTACGAGGAAGCTCCGACCCTGCGCCTGTGCACCGCCGGCTCCGTCGACGACGGCAAGTCCACCTTCGTGGGCCGCTTGCTGCACGACACCAAGTCCATCCTGGCCGACCAGTTGGAGTCCGTGGAGCGTGTCTCCGCCGCCCGTGGCCTGCAGAACCCCGACCTCTCGCTGCTGGTCGACGGCCTGCGCGCCGAGCGCGAACAGGGCATCACCATCGACGTGGCCTACCGCTACTTCGCCTCCGACCGCCGCAGCTTCATCCTCGCGGACACCCCGGGCCACGTTCAGTACACCCGCAACACCGTCACCGGCATGTCCACCTCCGACCTGGTGGTCATCCTCGTCGACGTACGTAACGGCGTGATCGAGCAGACCCGCCGCCACCTCACCGTCGCCGCCCTGCTGGACATCCCGCAGGTCGTCGTCGCCGTGAACAAGATCGACGCGGTGGACTACTCCCAGGAGGCCTTCGAAACCACCGCGGGCCAGGTGCGTGAGCTCGTCGACGAGCTGCGCGGCGCCTTCGGCGAGGAGAAGCTGCCGGTCGTGGACATCGTCCCGATCAGCGCGCTGGTGGGCGACAACGTCGTCTCCAAGTCCGAGAACACCCCGTGGTACGAGGGCGAATCCGTGCTGACGATCCTCGAGGACGCCCGTCCCGCCGCTGTGGCCACCGAGGAGTTTCGCTTTCCGGTGCAGTTCGTCATTCGGGACCACGCCACCGACTACCGGGGCTACGCCGGCCGCATCACCTCCGGCGAGGTCGCGGTCGGGGACGCGGTTCATGCTGGTTTCCGCAGCTCCCGCGTCGCTGGCATCGATACCCCGGACGGCCCGCAGCAGCGCGCCACCGCCGGGCAGTCCGTCACTCTCCGCCTGGAGGATGAGCTGGACATCTCCCGCGGCTCCATCCTTTCCGACGAGACCCTGCCCGAGCCGGTCACCCAGTTCTCCGCGCTGGCCTTCCACCTGGCGGACGCGCCGGTGCGCGTCGGTTCCAACCTGCTGCTGCGCTACGGTCCGGCAGAGGTCCGCGCCCGCGTGCTGGGCATCGACGAGCAGCTGAGCATCGCCGATGGCGCGGCTGCGGAGGCGGGGGCGGCCGGGGATCCTGCCACCGCCCTGGAGCAGAATGACGTCGCCCGCATCCGCGTGGCGGTGGCCGACCCGCTGCCAGTGGAGGCCTATGTCCGGGGCGGTCAGACGGGCTCCTTCCTGCTGATCAACCCCTCGACCGGGGATACATTGACCGCGGGCTTGGTGAGCAGCTGATGTTTGCCGAGTCTTTCGCCCAGCCTGAGCCGGTGATCGTGCTGGCTCATGGCTCGCGACGCCGCGGTGCTGAGGAGGTCGTGCACGCGATTGCCCGCGAGGTTGGCGCGCGTGCTGCTTTCCTGGACTTCTCCGAGTTCACCTTGGATGCCGTGGTCGGCGAGCTGCGAGCCGCTGGTCACCGTCGGGCTGTTGTCATGCCCTTGCTGTTCACCAGCGCCTTCCACCTGCGCAAGGACGTCCCCGCGGCGATCGCGGAGGCGGAGCGGAACCACGGGGTGGCCCTGCGCGCCACCGAGCCGATTGGCTTGGGCACTGATGTGGCTGGGCTCCTCGTGGGGCAGTGGCGAAAGGCTCACGGCCACCGCGCGGTGGCCGCTTCCGTGGGAGACGCGGTGGTGTACGCCGTCGGATCCTCTGTGCCGGGTGCCAACGAGGCGGTCGAGGATTTGGCCGCCGAGGTCGGCCGCTTGCTGGGGATTCCCGCCCGGGCGATCTTCGCCACCGGCGGGGGAATTAGCGTGGCCCAGCACCGCGAGGCGCTGGACCAGCGCGCTGGGGCGCAGGCCGCACCCACCGCGGTGCTGCCGCTGTTCTTCGCCCCGGGCCTGCTGCTGGATAAGGGAGTCGATGTGCCGGGCACCATCGCTGCGGGCCCACTCGGTACCGCGATCGCCCCGCTGGTGACCGCACGGGTGGCGTCCCTGACCGGCGTGGCTGATGGTGTCACTGCGAGCCACTGGACTGCGGAGAGGGTGCCGGCATGAGGAAGATCCTGCTTTTCGCCATCGCTGGTCTGGCTGCACAGCTCGTCGATGGCGCCCTGGGCATGGCCTTCGGAGTCACCGCCACGACGGTGCTGCTGATCACCGGCATTGGCCCTGCCGCGGCCAGCGCTGCCGTGCACCTCGCCGAGGTGGGCACGACCGCCTGCTCCGGTGCGGCCCACTGGAAGCTCGGCAATGTGCACTGGCCGGCCGTTTTTGCCCTCGGCGTGCCGGGCGCGATCGGCGCCTTCCTGGGCGCGACGGTGCTCTCCAAGATCTCCACCGCGGCCGCGGAACCCGTGGTGACGAGCTTCCTGCTGCTGCTCGGATTGTGGCTGCTTTTCCGCTCGCTCTTCCTCTCCAGCGCCACGCAGGCGTCGAAGACGAAGGAGGAAAAGCAGCGGGACACCGCGCGCCGGGCACCTCGCTCCCGCATCGGCCTGGGGGTTCTTGGCATCACCAGCGGCTTCCTGGACGCCAGCGGTGGCGGCGGTTGGGGGCCCATGACCACCTCTACGCTGCTGACGGTCGCTAAGACTCAGCCGCGGAAGGTGATTGGCACGGTCAACGCCGCGGAGTTCCTCGTTTCTATTGCAGCATCCGCGGGGTTCATCTTCGGGCTGGGCCCGCAGTTCCTGTCCCTGTGGCAGCCAGTGGCCGGCCTGCTGGTCGGTGGTGTGATCGCCGCGCCGATCGCGGCCTGGGCTGTCAGTCGCGCCAACTCTACCGTCCTCGGTGGCCTGGTGGGGCTCCTGCTCGTGCTGCTGAACTCTTCCCGCCTGGTCGCCGGGGGAACGGTGAGCCTGCGCGCGGTGGAGATCGGCCTGGCCGTCCTCGCCGTCATCGTTCTCTGGGGCCTGTGGCGAGGCAAGGCCGGGGCACGCGCTAAGTCGGTTGCCAAGGGCTCCGCTGAGACGGACATCGCGGGCGCTGGCGCAACGCCGACTGCCCAGGCGGACGCAGAAGGCTCCGCTGAGATGACGGCAGGCAAGCAGGGCGTGGATTCGGATGCGGGTCGTTACGCCGACCAGCGCTATAGCCGGGTGCACGCAGGGGAACGGCGCTAGCGCACTCGGGGGTGCTGCCGTTTTCGACCCCCTGAAGGCTCAATCATGGGGATAGATAGGGGTAGGAAAGGGGTGTAGAGGATCGCGAAGCGGACGTGCGTTGTGACGCGCGTTACGTTATGGTTTCACCTAGAAAGTGAAGCCGATCACAGTAATAGTGGCGGGCTGCGAGCCCACCACTGACATAAGAGAACTGTGGTCGGCTAACCGCTACGAAGCCCTGGAGGATGAACTAGGTGACCGTCCAAGCAGTCGTAAGCCCCCTGGCTAGCGCAGCAGCGCAGCGCCCCAAGATCATCGAGGCAGCTAACGCCGGTGGCGGCAACAGCGCCGACCTTTTCGAACACATCCGTCCGTCCCACCCGGACTTCCCCCAGGCCCTGGAATTCGGCAGCACCACCAGCGCCGACGTCCTCGTTGGTACGGGGTCCGTCTCCTTCGACGCCCGCCTCGCCGGCGCGCTGGGTGCCTCCCACATCCTCGTCGCAGGTTCCGACGCCGACCGCATCTCCGTGCAGCAGTCGCTCGGCCAGCTCGTCCGCATCGGTCGTGTCCCGGCGGGCATCGCCATGCTGGAGGGGCCAGCCAGCACCTCCTCCGCGCTGGAATGCGAGGGCGAGGCCATCAGCTACGTCGAGCTGGGCAACGTCCACAAGTCCGAGACCCGCGAGCCGATCGTCGGCCCGGAGCTCTTCGAGCGCAACCTCATCATCCAGGCCCGTGAGAAGAACGCACACATCGTCCTGCCGGAGGGCGACGACGACCGCATCCTGCAGGCAGCCCACCAGCTGCTGGAGCAGAACGTCTGCCGCCTGACCATCCTGGGCGACCCGAGCGCGATCGCGCACCGTGCCCGCGAGCTGCAGCTGGACCTCTCGGGCGCGACGCTGACGGACCCGAATAGCGGTACCCAGCTCGAGGAATTCGCCCAGGACTTCGCGGAGCTGCGCAAGGCCAAGGGCGTGACCCTCGACGAGGCGCGGGAGACCATGAAGGATATCTCCTACTACGCCACGATGATGGTTCACAAGGGCCTGGCTGACGGTCTGGTCTCCGGTGCGGCGCACACCACCGCGCACACCATCCGCCCGAGCTTCCAGATCATCAAGACCGCCCCGGGTGCGTCCGTGGTCAGCTCCATCTTTCTCATGGTCATGGACGGCTACCTGTGGGCCTTCGGTGACTGCGCGGTTAACCCGAACCCGACCTCCGAGCAGCTCGCCGAGATCGCCGCGGTGTCCGCGAAGACGGCCGCCCAGTTCGGCATCGACCCGAAGGTCGCGATGCTGTCCTACTCCACCGGAACCTCCGGTGCGGGCGAGGACGTCGAGGCCGTCGCCGCCGCCGTCGAGAAGGCGAAGGCAGACAACCCGGACCTGCAGCTGGACGGACCACTGCAGTTCGACGCGGCTGCCGTCGCCTCTGTCGGTAAGAAGAAGATGCCGGAATCGGACGTGGCGGGCAAGGCCAACGTCTTCATCTTCCCCGATCTGAACAGCGGAAACATCACCTACAAGGCGGTGCAGCGCACGGCGAACGCGTTGGCGGTCGGCCCGATTCTGCAGGGCCTGAACAAGCCAGTCAACGACCTGTCCCGTGGCGCGACCGTCCCGGACATCGTCAACACCGTGGCGATCACCGCGATCCAGGCCGGCTAAGCACCCGACTATAAAACCACCACTCACCCCTCACCACTGCCCCCCCCCGAAAGGACAATCATCATGGCACCCTCCGAGCACGATCCAGCAGCAGGCGAGATCGAATTCGTCCTAGTTCTGAACTCCGGTTCCTCCTCCATCAAGTTCCAGGTCTTGGACCCGAGCGCAGATGCGCACGAAGAGCCGTTCATCACCGGCATCGTCGAGAAGATCGGTGAGCCGAAGGGGCACATCAAGATCGCCACGGCCACCACGAAGATGGAGGACTCCCGCCCGATCCTGTCCCACTCGGTGGGCCTGGAGCGTGCATTCGGCATGATGTCCCTGCTGGGCTGCGGCCCGCAGGACCTGAACCTCATCGCGGTGGGTCACCGTGTCGTGCACGGTGGTGCCACCTTCTCTGAGCCCGTTCTCATCGACGACCAGGTCGTCGCCGAGATCGAAAAGCTCGTCCCGCTCGCGCCGCTGCACAACCCAGCCCACCTCGACGGCATTAAGAACGCCCGCGCACTGCTGGGCCACGTGCCGCACGTCGCGGTCTTCGATACCGCGTTCTTCTCCACCCTGCCGGAGTGTGCCTCCCACTACGGCCTCAACAAGCAGGTCGCAGACGAGTACAACATCCGCCGCTACGGCTTCCACGGCACCAGCCACGAGTTCGTCTCCCGTGCGATCCCGAAGATCATGGGCCGCGAGCCGGAGAAGGTCAACCAGATCACCCTGCACCTCGGCAATGGTGCTTCTGCGGCGGCCATCCGCGGCGGCAAGGCGGTCGATACCTCGATGGGATTGACGCCGCTGGCTGGTCTGGTCATGGGCACCCGTACCGGTGACATCGACCCGAGTGTGATCTTCCACCTCGCCCGTTCTGGCGGCATGAAGGTCGACGAGATCGATAACCTGTTCAACCGGAACTCCGGTCTGAAGGGCATCGCGGGGGTCAATGACTTCCGCGAGATCAAGGATCTGATGGATCAGGGCGATCACGACGCCCGCCTGGCCTACGAGGTCTACATTCACCAGCTGCGTCGCTTCATCGGCTCTTACATGCTGATCCTGGGCCACACGGATGCGATCACCTTCACCGCTGGTGTCGGCGAGAACGCTGCGTTCGTGCGTAAGGATGCGATGGCCGATCTGGAGGGCTTTGGCATCAAGATCGACGAGGACCGCAACCTCAACAAGGAGGGCGTGGAGGGCCCGCGTGTGATCTCCACGGATGACTCGACGATTAAGGTCTTCGTGGTTCCGACCAACGAGGAGCTGGCTATCGCGCGGTACGCGATGGAGCTCGCCGAGCAGTAGGCCTCGCCGAGCAGTGAGGGGGTAGCTGGTGGCTTGCGGGCCACCAGCTTTTTCCTTTGTTTTGCACTTCCGTGATGCGCTTTCCCTCAGCCGCGTTTTGCCCGCTCTCATATGCGTTTTGCAGAGATGAATGTCGCTTTTTGGGTGTTTTCCGACCTTAAACTCTGCAAAACGGGAGGGGCGAGGGGTGCGGGAGCGGAAACGGGGGAAGGGAGGTCGCGCGAGGGCGGAAACGGGGACGGGCGAGGGGCGCGGGGCTTTAGCTATCGAGGCCGACCCAGGTGGTGGCCCCGCTGCGGAGTTTTTGCTCCTTCCAGATCGGCACGCGGGCCTTGACCTGGTCCGCCATCTCCGCAGTGGCGGCAAACGCCGGACCCCGGTGGGCCGCAGCGATGACCACCAGGAACGCCATGTCGCCGACCTCCAGCGAGCCAGTGCGATGCGCCACCCAGGCGCGGACCTGGGGGTGCGCGGCCACGACCTCCTCAGCTACCTCGCGCAGCACGTGCGTCGCCGTGGGGTGGCAGGTGTACGTCAGGTGGTCCACAAGCTGCCCACCATCGTGGTCCCGGACTGTGCCCTCGAAGGTGCTGACCGCGCCCATCGCGGGCGTGATCGTCGCAAATTTTGCCGAGCTGAGCAGCGACTCCAGTGGCTGATCCGTGATCATGGTATTCACCACGACGCCCACCTGCTCGGCCACGTGCGGGGGATCCGCGATGAAGGAGCCGTCCGAGCTGTGGCAGCAACCCGACGGTGGGGTGATGGAGTAGACCTCGTGTTCAGCACCCGGCTTGTCGGTCACGCTTTCGACCTCCTGCGGCACCGAACCGGCAGTGTTCCGCGCGCGCTCGTGGTCGCCCTCGCCGGCGAGCTGCGCCAGTAGGTGCTCGAGGACGCCATCCAGCACTGTCAGCCCATCTTTCACACCGCCGCGAGAGCCCGGCAGGGTCATGACGAAAGCACGCTCGGTGTTGCCGCGATCTGCACCATGACGCCGATCTGCGCTATGACCCTGCCCGTCGGCACCACGCTCTGCCGCGCCATCCTGCGCAGCGGAGCCCGCGCCCTGTGCCACGCTCCCTGCGCCACAGGCGGGGCGATCGACCACACCAGCGACGCAGCGCGAGAGCGCAGCGGTGGGGATCTTCTCCGCACCCACCCGGAAGAATTCCGCGGCAATGCCGGGCAATGGTCGGGTGATGTAGCGCTCCACGGCCTCCACGGTCACGTCCGTGGGGGAGACCCCGGTGCCCCCGGAGGTGAGCACCACGTCGGGCAGCGTGCCGAACTCGGGGATCGCGGCCCCGGTACCAGCAGCACCAGCGCCACCGTTCCCGGTGAAGAGCTGCTCGATGACCGCGGGAACGTCTGCGTCCGCGACGATCAGCGCATCCGGGGTCTCGATCCCGCGCTCCCGCAGCCAGCTGACGGCCAGTGCGCCGGAGCGGTCCTTGTACTCGCCGGCGGCCGCCCGCGTCGAGGCCACGATCACCAGGCCCGTGCGCCCCGCATTCCTCGCGCGCAGGTCCTGCGCCGATCCTGCACTAGTCATCGACGCTCCAATCCCCGGACTTCCCGCCGGCCTTCGCCAGCACCCGCAGGCCCGTGATCTCGGCATGCTTATCCACGGCCTTGATCATGTCGTACACCGTCAGAGCTGCGCTACTCACCGCCGTGAGCGCTTCCATCTCTACGCCGGTGACACCACGGGTCTTCACCGTCGCGATGATCCGCACGGCAGGGGAGGGCTCGGTGACTTTCTCGAAGTCGATGGTGATCTTGCCCAGGGGCAGCGGGTGGCATAGTGGAATGATCTCCGGGGTCTTCTTCGCGCCCATGATCCCGGCAACGCGCGCTACCGGCAGCGCATCCCCCTTCGGGAGGCCGGCCTGGTCGCCGTCCCCATCCTGGAAGATCATGGCCAGGACGTCCTCCCGGGTCCGCAGGAAGCCCTCCGCCGTCGCGGTGCGGGTGGTCTCGGACTTGCCGGTGACGTCCACCATGTGGGCGGAGCCATCACCGCGCACATGCGTCAGCTGCGGCTGCGGGTCGGACATATTCTCCACGCTCCTTGGGGCCAAGAACTAGCTTTCGCTACACAGCTTAACTTTCGGGGCAGACACGCCTTAGCTGCGGCGGCCCCGCTGCACCAGGCGAAGCCCAGCGATACCGCCTACGACCAGGACGTATATCGCCAGCAACACCAGGCAGGCGCCCAGCGCGCGGTCCATGTCGTTGGAGCTCAACCCCAGCTCGATGAGCAGCGGCAGGGTGCGGGTTCGGCCCGCGACGTTGCCGGCGAAGGTCAACGTCGCTCCGTACTCACCCAGCGAGCGGGCGAAGGCCAGGACCAAACCCACCGCGATCCCTGGCCACGCGATCGGCAGAATGACCAAGCGTAACGCCTCGGACCTGCTCGCCCCGTCGACGGCGGCGGCGTCTTGAACGGAATCCGGAACCGAACGCAGCGCGGTCACCGCGGTCGCGACGACGAAGGGCAGGGCGACGAAAACCTGCACCACGACGACCCCCAACGTCGTGTAGGCGACCGACCACCCCGCGCGCTCTAGCAGGGGTCCAAGCAGACCGGGACGTCCCCAGAAAAACACCAACGCCAGGCCGCTGACCACGGGGGAGAGCACCAGCGGGGCGTAGACCGCGAGCTGGATGAGCTGCGATAACCCCGGGCGGTGGCGCTGGAGGCGGGCGAGCCACAGCGCCAGGGGGACGCCGAAGACCCCGGAGAGCGCGGTGGCGACCGCGGCGGTGGATAGCGAAAGCCCAAGCGAGGTCAGCACCTCAGGGGCGGTGACGAGTTGCAGCGCCTTAGTCCACGGGATATTCAGCAGCAGCCCCAGCATCGGGCCCGCGATGAGCGCGAAGCCTGGGATTGCGAGCGCGAGCGTCCAGAGAGGGAAGGCGCGTGCGCTCACTTTTCGGTCTCTCCCATTTCGATCTCCCCAGGGCCGAAGCCGTGCTCGGCGAGGATACGCTGGGCGGTCGGGGTGGCGAGCCAGCGGACGAACTCGGCGGCGGGCGTGGTGGTGGCACGGTTATCGGCCCCTGCATCCGTGCTGGCAGCGGGGTACTTATTCGGCGCGACGTGTGCGAGCGGCAGGGTGGTGATCTTGGTGCCTTGGCGCTGGATGGCGGCGGCGTCGGAGGCGTAAATGAAGCCCGCGTCCACCTGGCCGGTGGCGATCTTGGTCGCGACGTCTGAGACGTTGGCCTCCTCGGAGGGGTTCTGCAGCTTAATCGGGCGGCCGGCCTTCTCGAGCGCCTCGTGGGCGAGCGTGCCGCACGGGACCTCCGGGGCGCAGATGGCGACGCGCGCTCCCTTTCCCAGGTCTTCCAGAGACGTGATCGGGGTTGTGGGGTTTTCTGCGACGGCCAGGACCAGCTGGTTGGTGGCGACGATGCGCGGTTCCTCACGGTCGGTGACGTTGCTGAACTCCGGCAGCTGGAGGGCCTTGTCCATGTTCTTCTCGTCAGCGGAGATGAACGCATCCGCGGGGGAGCCCTGCTCGATCTGGCGGACGAGGGCGGAGGAGCCTGCGAAGTTCCATTCGATCTGCTGGCCGTCGTGTTCGGCGGCGAAGGCCTGCTGCAGGTCATCGCCGGCAACGCTGAGGGAGGCGGCCGCGAAGACGCGCAGGGTCCCGTTCGAAGCGTCTTCCGACGAGCAAGCGGCGAGGGCGAGCATCCCCGCGAGTGCAGCGGCGAGCGCGGCCACGAAGCGCGACGTGCGGCGCGTGGTGCGACGTGGCGCGCGACGGGTGGCGCCGCGTGCGAGGCCGCGACCGGTGGCGCGGCGTGCCGAGCGGATCATCATGGGTCTGATCCTAGGCGAGCGCCTCGGTGGGAGCGCGCTAAGCGCATCAGAACCACGTGCGCGGGCGGATCATATTCGCCATATCCACCAGCCGGAAGCGGTGCAGATCGAATTGCGCCTGTCGCGCCAGCATCCGCAGCCCCTGCTCCAGTCCCCGCCGCAGCCCACGCTCCGTGAAGGGCACGTCGAAGAGCGGGCTTTCGCTGCTCACGTCGTTGCCCTTCTTCTTGTTCAGATAAATCCAGTTCAGCCCAGCCAGCATCACCGCCAGACGCACCTGCTGCATCCGGGGCTCGTTCGTCGGCATGATCTCCAACCGTCGCGCGGCACGCCGGATCCGGGACTCCGAGAGCCTACTCCGGTCGCTGATCAGCATGAGAATGCTGGTCAGCCGCGCCAGCCGGTGGTGCCGCGAAGCCACCGGCACCCGGTCCAGCACGCCGACCGCGGCATCCACCAGGCCTTCCGCGACGAGCTGCCGCGCAAGACCAAAGGCAGAGGACACGGTCGTGGGGTTCGTCGCCCACACAAGCCCGTACAACCGCATCGTCTGCATCCGCAGCGTCGCGGGTTCCTGCGACAAGTGCCGCGCCGGCGGCACCTTCACATCCTCGGTGACCGGCGTGCGGTAGGCGTAGGACAGCATCGCGCCGAGCTGGGCAGTCTCGTCGTCCAGCAGCTTGGTGGTATTGACCCCCTGCTGCTGCATGAGCAGCTCGTTCGTCGCCGCGAGCGCCAGCTTCGGCGCCGGCTCGCCGGGCAGCAGATGCAACACCTCGTTGAAGTGGTACTGCGCGGTGACGAAATCACTGCGCAGGAGTGCTGCGACACCGGAGAGCCACCGGAAGCGCCAGTCGCCACCCAGCCAATCCTGCACCTCGTCGAGCTTGTCCTGCGCCTCCTGGGCCTGCCCCATGTCCAGCCGCGCCCGCACCATCGTCAGCGGGATCTCCACGGAGCTGGACATCTGTGGTTGCTTGGCCGCGGACTCCAGCGTGTCCAGCACTTCCCCGGGCTCCGTGTACCGCGCGGCCGAGAGCAGCGACGCGCCGGGGTCGGCTGGGTCGGTCAACGGCAGCGGGAGTGCCGCGATGACCTCCGAGGCTGCGATCTGCACGGACCGCGGGATGCCGTCGATGAGCTGGTCGGTGCGGAAAAGCATGTGCTTCGTGCCATAGGTGGATCGCTGCGCGGTGAAGCGCGTGTCCAGGTGTGCGTGCTGCACCCGGTCTCGGATCGCCAGCACCTCGCGCAGCACGCCGACCATCTGGTTTGCGAGCGTGACCGCGGAGCTGAAGCGCTTATTCGGATCCGGGTCGGTGGCCCGCAGAATCAGCCGATAGAGGGACATGTACCGCTGGAACAGCGGTTCCTCCTCCGGCGTGGGCAGCTCGGGGTCGTAGGCGCCGTCGGTGATGGGCAGGTTCACGACCAGCGAGGCCAACGTCCGTCCCACGGTGTAAATATCGCTGGCCACGGTCGGCCCGGTGCTGGCGATCTCGGGTGCCTGGAAGCCTTTGGTGCCGAAGATGTGCCCGTACGCCCCGATTCCGCTGACCGCGCCGAGGTCGATGAGCTTGACCTGGTCTTCGGTGATGATGATGTTGTCGGGCTTGAGGTCGTTGTAGACCACCCCGCGGGAGTGCAGGTAGTCCAGGGCGGGCAGGACCTCCAGCATGTAGCCGATGGCGATGTCCACCGGCAGCGTGTTGTTGGGGGATTCGCGGCGCCGTTCGCGCAGGGAGGGCCCGCCCACGAACTCCATGACGATGAATCCGCCGGGGGAGCGGGGGTCGTCGATGAAGTTGAAAATCTTCACGATGCCGGGGTGGGTGATGTCCGCGAGGAAGGCGCGTTCGGAGTCGGCGACGGCCCGTTCGTGCTCGTTCTTGGTCGCCATCAGGCCTTTGAGGACGACGTAGCGGTTCGCGACGTTGTGGTCGGTCGCGATGTAGATCCATCCCAGGCCGCCGTGGGCGATGGGGCCCAGGATTTCGTATTGTCCTGCGATGAGGTCCCCGGCCTTCAAGGTGGGCGGGTCGATGCCCTTGGCGATCGCGTCGCTGGGGTCAATGATCGCTTCTTCGGGGACGGTGGGTGTGATGAACGGCAGGTGGACCATGCCGTCGGCGACGTTCTTGCCCTCGCGCGCCGCGCCACGCAGTTCGCGGAAGGTGGAGAGCGCCTCCCGGCGGGAGCGTTCCCCGGAGTCGACTTTGACGGGGTCGGTGGTCGCCCCGCTGGTGCTGCCGCCGACTTCGGTGGCGGAGGTGGGGACGTCGGCCTGGCTGCGCCCTTGGGCGGTGCTGCCGGGTTCGATGAGGTCGGAGAGGTCGCCGAGGTCCGCGAGGTCGAATTCTTCTTCGTCATCGTCGTCGGCGAAGGGGTCGAAGACGACGGCCTCGGTGCCGTTCTCGCCGTCGTCCTCGTCCTTCCTCGCGGCGCCGGGTTCGGTCGCCGGGCCGGTGGGCATGTCCGGTTCGGGGTGCTCCGCGGTGCCACCGGTGACGACGTCTGGCCCGGTCGCTGCGTCCGGCCCAGTTGCTGCCTCCGGTTCGGTGCGGTCCACTGCCTCAGTTGGTGGTCCAGCATCCGGTTCTGGGGTGCGGCCCTGCTCCTGGATGTTCTGCTCCGCTGCGTCCTTTTCGCTCATCTTCTACTCGCCTCCCTTCGCTTCCTCGATGCCGGGAATCTGCTCCCTGTTGTATTCTTCGCGTTCCTTGGTCAGCGCGGCGGATTCCGCTGGCGTGCGGTAGTGGGCGGGCAACTCCCTCGCTGGCCCCAGGTACTCCTCGAGCCAGTTTTTATACATCCGGTCCAGCTCGCCGGTATCCCGCAGCCGCTCGAGCGTGCGGTTGACTTGCCGGGTGAGTCCCTCGCTCTGCCAGCTCACGTGCTCGTCGTCCTCGTCGAGGGACTCCGCGCCGGGCCCCACGACCCTGCCGGGTGGGGCCATGGCCACGCCGTAGTAGCCCTCGCCTAGGGATGCTCCGATGAGGTGGGTGTCCGGGTCCTGGGCGGCGAGCCCGGAGAGGATCGCGTCGTCGGAGTAGATGGCGTCCACGTTCCCCTGCTGCATGGCCATGAGGCAGTCGGTCCACGTGCGGGTCTGCAGGATGCGCTTGGGGTGAAGGAGGTGTGCCACCACACCGGGAGGGAAGTCCTGGGAGGCGCAGACGGTCTTGTTTTTGAGGTCGGCGATGGATTCGATGCCGGAGCCCTTGAGCGTCAGCAGGCGTTCCTCGATGTGGAGGTAGGGGATGGAAAACTCCAGTGACTTCTGGCGTTCCCGCGTGGTGGTCATGGTGCGCAGCACGAGGTCCACGTCGCCGGTGCGGAGGGCGTCCTCGCGGTGGCGGGATTCCACGTAGCGGAACTCCACCTTGTTGGGGTCGCCGAAGATATCGCGGGCAATCTCGCGGGCGAGGTCGACTTCGAAGCCGATGAGGTCGGAGCTCTCCGGGTCCCGGTATCCGAGCCGGTAGAGGGACTGGGCAACACCCACGATGAGGCGGCCGCGTTTGGAGATATTCGGTACATTCTCCTTCACGCTGGCTGCGGTGGGGGCCAGGGAGCCGAGGGGTTCCGCGGGTTCGGTGTGGACGGGCTCGAGGTCTGCGGTGTCGTAGATACGCGCCTGGGCGGGCAGGTCGGCGTCGGGCTCGCGGGCCACGATCGGCCAGGACGGGCTGGTCGGCGTGGTGGCACAGCCGGTGAGCAGGGTCGCGGCGCCGAGGAGCGCAGCGGTGCCCCGGAGCAGGTGGGAGCGACCTGCGCGGGTGGTGCGGTGGTTGGCGTCGATCATCACAGGTACTCCCTCACCCTCGGCCTGGTACCGACCAGCGTGGCGATTGCGGCGACGGCGGTCATGATGGCGACGATCGTCGCGGTGCGTTGCGCTGCCGACTGTCCTGCGGTGAGCACGTCGCGCAGCTGCTCGCGGGACTCGCTGATCAGCTCCTGGAGCTCTTCGTCGAAGAGTGTGTAGCTGGTGCGTAGGTCGAGTCGGACGTCCTTGGGGGAGCGGTTGGAGTTCGCGACGACGGCGTGCTGGTCGTCGTCGGAGGGGGAGCCCAGGGCGGCGGCGGAGGCAGCCTTGAAGTTGCCGTGCTGCAGTTCGTAGACCATGTCGGCGTGGGCGGCGTCCCATTTCTGGAGGTGCTCGCGGGCCAGGACGATGCGGTGTGGGGAGACCACGGAGTCGCGGATGGATTCGAGCTCGTTGTCGATCCGGGCGATCGTCGCGGAGAACTTCTCTTGGTTGTCGTCGCCGTAGCTGCGCTGCACCAGCCCCAGGGCTTCGCCGGTGCGGGCCTGCTGGGCGGCGATGCGCTGCTGGGTGAGCGTTTCGAGCGGCCCCATGGAGGACTGGATCCAGTTGGTGCCGGCTTTCCAGGTCCAGCCCGCGCTGATGGACGCCACGAGTAGGGCGATGACCATGAGCATCGTGGCGGTCAGGTAGCCGATGTTGAATACGCGGTTGGTGTTGGCCGAGAGCCACAGCTGCGCGATGGTCAGCAGGACGACGGCGGCGATGAGTCCGGAAAGCGGGAACCACATCGGCGAGATCACGTTGCGCTGCTGCTCGCTGACCTGCTTGGAGGTGATGGTGTAGAGCTCCTCGGCGGCGGGCAGCATCGTCTGCTGCATCAGGTGGGAGGCCTGCGTCAGGTAGGACGCTCCGACGGGGTTGCGGAAGCGGTCGTTCGCGCTTGCTTCGGAGACGAGCTCGACGTAGCGGGGCAGGTTCGTCTGCAGCTGGAGGACGAGCTCCATCTCGCGGGAGCCGACATTGTCGATGCCGGCGGAGGCCTTGATGATCTCTTGGCTGGCGTTGGCGATGTGTCGGTCGTAGCTCTGCGACTGGGCGGAGTTTTGCTCTTTGGTTTCGAGGAACTCCGTGGTGGCGGCGGAGTCCGCGACGGAGAGGGAATTGAAGAGTTCCTGGGCCGCGTTGGAGAGCGGTTCGGTGCGGCTCACCAGGGTGTTGAGGTCGTCTTGCCGCCAGGTGGAGCTCAGCGCCATCGCGCCACCGGCGGCGAGGATCGCGGCGACGAGTAGGAAGGAGATGATCGTCAGGATCCCGGGCGTGGTGGAGATGAAGTTGAGGAAGCGCTTGGGCAGCGCCATGGCTGGGGCAATGAGGCCGCGGACCGTGCGACTGCCCGCAGGCGAGTCGTCACGATCCATCCACCGATCGGCATCGGCATAGAGCGGCGCAGACATGGCCTGATTATAACGCAGGGCACAATTCACTATTGCCACTCCCGTCACAAACGGTGCGCGGGGTTCTGCGGGCTAGTCAAGCCGCACTGTGTGGGGACTCTGCAGGGGGGGACTGTGGGGGATGGAGGGGGTATGCAGCGGAAAGGCAGGCCGCTGATCTGTCGGGATGTCTGCTTGCTATGGCACACTGGTGCCCATGATCAAAGTGAACTCGCTGTCCAAGGCATACGGTGGCACCACCGTTGTCGACAACTTGGATTTTGAGGTCAAACCCGGGATTGTCACCGGGTTCCTCGGTCCCAACGGCGCCGGAAAGTCGACGACGATGCGAATGATCGTCGGGCTGGACACGCCGACCAGCGGGTCCGCCCTGATCGACGGTAAGCGTTACGCGGACTTCGACCGCCCCCTGACCAAGGTAGGCACCCTCCTGGATGCGAAGTGGGTTCACCCCAACCGCTCCGCCGTCAACCACTTGCGCTGGATCGCCGCGGCGAATGGTTTTTCCCGCAAGCGGGTGGACGAGGTGCTGGACATCGTTGGCCTGTCCAACGTCGCCGGTCGCAAGGCAGGCAAGTTCTCCCTCGGTATGGGGCAGCGCCTGGGGCTCGCCGCCGCACTCCTGGGCGACCCGGAGGTCCTGATCCTGGACGAGCCGGTCAACGGCCTCGACCCGGAGGGCATTCGTTGGGTGCGTGACTTTGTCCGCCAGCTCGCTCGCGAGGGACGCACGGTGCTGATCAGTTCCCACCTGCTCTCCGAGATGGCGCAGACCGCCGACCACCTGGTCGTGATCGGTAAGGGCAAGCTGGTAGCGGATCAGTCCGTCCACGACTTCATCAAGAGCTCCTCCCAGACCACCACGATCGTGCGTTCCGAGCACCTGGCCGAGATGGAAAACGCGCTGCGTGAGGAGGCCGTGAACTTCGAGAAGAGTAAGGACGCCGAGGGGCGCGACATTCTCGTCGTCCCGGATCACGACACCGACTGGGTGGGCGGCCTGGCCTACACCTACGGGCTGCGCCTGAACGAGCTGAGCCAGAAGTCCGCCTCCCTGGAGGAGGCTTTCATGCAGCAGACCGGGCATTCCGTCGAGTACCAGGCCAAGGCCGGGCTGGGCGCCCCGGGGATTCCGGCCACCCCATCCACCGCCGAGCTGGGTGTTCCGGTCGACGGTGCAGACAACCGCATCGAGAAGGGGGAGTAAAGAACCCATGAACCTGATTAAGTCTGAATGGCTCAAGCTCTCCACGACCAAGGCGGTGTGGTGGACCTCCGGGCTGATCCTCTTCTTTTCTATTGCCTTCGCTGCGCTGAACGGTGTCGGCGCAGGCCTGATCTACCAAACGGCGACCGAGGGCGATGGCCCGGCTGATATCGCCGGGGTCGTCGACGCGAAGAACGCCCTGGACGCAACGGGTGCGCTGGGCGGCATGCTCGTCTTCGGCATGATGATCATCATCATCCAGGCTGTGCTCAACGTGACCAACGAGTACGCCAATGGCACCGCGAAAAACACGCTGCTCGCCACGCCGAAGCGCCTCCCGGTGCCTTTTGCGAAGGTCCTGGTCTATGGCGTGCTCGCCATGGTGTTGACCTTCGTCAGCGCGGTGCTGTCCGTGTGGACCAGCAAGTTCGCCGCCTCCCGCATCATCACCGATAATGACACGATCCTGGAGTCCGCCGGCTTCGGGGCAGACGACCTGTGGACCGCGATCGGTCGCCTGGTGCTGTACGCACTGCTCTCCGTCGTGATTTCCACGGGCGTGGGGTACCTGCTCCGCTCGACCGCGGCCAGCATCGCGGCCCTGCTGCTGTGGAAGCTTGTTGTCGAGGGTGCCGTCGTGCCACTGGTCCCGAAGATTCGCGACTGGCTGCCGCCGTACATGCCCTTCAACAACATCGACATGGCGACGATGATGATGGACACCCAGGACGCCCCGTGGGGCCAGGTCGGGTCCATCCTCTACTTCGCGGCCTTCTGTGTGATCTTCTTCCTCGCCGGCCTGGTCGCCCTGAAGAAGCGCGACGCTTAAAGTCCCCGCTAGTTCTTGGTACGCCTAGCGCCGCGGTGCCCGTGAGCACCGCGGCGCTCGGTTGGAGTAAAAAATAAAAAATGGATTCGAAGAAGCAGCAGCTCGGTGTGCTGACGTTGGCGGGCTTCGCGCTGCTCTCCGCGGGCGGGCCGCTGGGGACGGACATGTACCTGCCCGCCCTGCCGCTGATCGGTCGGAACCTGGGGGCGAGCCCCGCCGTGGTGCAGCTCTCCATTACCGCCTACATGGTGGGTATGGCTCTGGGGCAGCTGCTGATTGGGCCGCTCTCGGACGGCCGGGGCCGCCGTGGCCTGTTGTGCTTCGGGATGGTGCTAGGGCTGATTGCCTCCGTCGTGTGCGCGACCGCCCCCACGGCGGCGGTGTTGATTGCCGCTCGCTTTTTCCAGGGCGTTGCCGGAGGCACGGGCGTGGTGCTTACTCGAGCGATGATCGCCGATAAGCTGCGCGGCTCGGCCGCCGCCCGGGCGCTGTCGGTGATGATGCTCATCATCGGGGTGGCTCCGATCCTTGCGCCGCTGCTGGGCGGGGTCATCAACGAGGCCGCGGGCTGGCGGGCGATCTTCTTCACACTGGCGCTGATCGCCCTGGCCCAGATCCTCGTGGCCTGGCGCCAGCCGGAAACGTTGCCGGTGGAGCGGCGCCATGGTGGTGGGCCGGTGCGGATGTACCGGAACATGCTGGGGCTATTCCGCCGCCCGGCGTTCGTGGGCTATGCGATGGCTTTCGCCTTCGGCTTCGGTACGATGTTCGCCTTCATCGCCGGTTCCTCCTTCGTCTACCAGGAGGTCTTCGGGCTGAGCTCAGTGGGCTTCTCCGCGATGTTTGCTCTCAACGCGGTCGCGCTCCTGAGCGCGAACTCTTTGAATATCCGCCTGGTGAGCCGCATCGGCGCGCGGCGCCTGCAGCGCGTGGCGGTGTGCTTGATCGCCGTCGGGGCGGTGGCGGTGCTGTTGTGCGCTCTCGTTCTTCCCCGGGACGTCGACGCCGCGATGTACGCTCTGGCGGCTGCGGTTTTCGTGGCCACCTTCGGGGTGGGGCTGAACATGTCTAACTCCACCGCGCTGGCCCAGGGCTTGGCGGCGGATCGCGCGGGCGCTGGCTCGGCGGTCCTGGGTGCGGGGCAGTTCGTGGTGGCCGGGGTGATGAGCCCGCTGGTGGGCCTGGGCTCCGACCGGCTGCTGGCCCTGGGGCTGTGCATGGTGGCCTCGGTGGCGGTGGCCATCGCGGGTACGCTGCTGGCAGCGAAGTTCGCCCCGCACGCGGAGTAGCGGCACAGCTTTAGCGTCGCGGCCGTCATTACTCGCCGGTTGCCACTCCTGTGGCCCCGAGTTGCCTGCCGGTTGCCCCTGGGAGTGGCCCCTCCCGTAGCCCCGGGGCGGCCCCGGCTAGATCACGCGTTCGCGTTCGCGCTGGAGGTTATCGATGATCGCCTCCGCGGCGTCCGAGAGTCCACGCAGGGCGGGGACACCGTCGCGCAGCTTGCGGACATCGGAGCGCTCCATCCGGGAGGTGGCCTGGGCGATGAACATCGCCCACTCGTCGGTGATGGTGTTCATGATGTCCACCCCCTTGTCGGTGAGGTAGAGGTCCTGGGCACGGCGGTCGTAGTCATTGGCCTGCCGGTCCACGAGGCCGTCGTTAATGAGGCGGCGGACGGTGGCGGAGACGTTGGAGGCGCGGAGGAAGCGCAGCCGGGCGATCTCGGAGACACCGCAACCCGGGTGCTGGGAGATGAACTGCAGCACCTCGATCTCGGACTGGGAGATCTTCATGTCCGCGCTGGGGCGACTCATCAGGCGGCGCGTGGCGGAGAGGAAGTCGAAGACACTGGACGCGATTTCGGCGACGTCGACGTCCGGGAGGACTTCCTTCGCCTTGTGCCCGCTGACGTTGGGCTTGGGGCGCTGGGGGGAGGTCGCTGTGCTGCTCATTACTGTTCCTCGCTCTTTGTCCTTGGATAGCTACGTGCGTCAGGGGCAATTCGGTGGGCCGAAACATTTCTTTATGTAGCTAGCCAGTGTAGGCGCGGGCGAGGCTTTTCCGTGGCATTTTGCGGGAGAAAAGTAATTGCCCTGGGCTGGGCTACTGCAGCGCGCTGGTCAGCCGGAAGACATTATCGAGGTACTGCTTGTACCACGGGCGGTTCTTCCACTCCTTCGGGTCGAGGCGGAGGGAGGCTTCGCGGTAGGCGTCGATGATCTCCTGGAGGCTGTCCATGACCGCGCCCTCGAAGGTCATGAGGGTGATCTCGTAGTTCAGCCCGAAGGAGCGCATGTCCATGTTGGAGCTGCCCATGACGGCCACCTCGCCGTCGGCGATGGCGCACTTGGTGTGCAGCACGGCGGGAGCGGGGTACTGGTAGATCTCCACGCCGGATTCCATGAGTTCCTCGTAGTAGGAGGCCTGCGCGTGCCCGACCATCATCTGGTCGGATTCCTCGGAGACGTACAGCGATACCTTCACCCCGCGGTAGGCTGCGGTGGTGACGGCCTCCAGGAGGGACTCGTCGGGGATGAAGTAGGGGCTGACGATCTGCAGTCTCTCCTTGGCGTGGTGCGCCATGGAGACGAACAGTCGCAGGTTCGGCTCGGTGGTGAAGCCAGGCCCGGAGGGGACGAGCTGCATGAGCTCGGCGCCGGTGTCCTTCTTGGCGGTGGCGAGCTGCTCCGCGTGGACGGAGGGGTCGATGAGGTCCAGCGTTTCCCCGGATTCGGAGTACCAGTCGACGGCGAACACAGAGTTGATGATCGACACGATCGGCCCGGTGAACTCGCCCATGATGTCCACCCACTGCCGGCCCAGCTTGAGGTTGCCGGAGTTGAGGTAGCTGGCGTCGATCATGTTCTGGGAGCCCATGAAGGCGCGCTCCCCGTCGATGATGACGAGCTTGCGGTGATTGCGCAGGTCGGGCCGGCGGAACTTCCAGCGCCAGGGTTTCAGCGGCAGCATGGCGTACCACTCGATGCCCAGCCGGTCGAGCTTGCGACCGAGCAGGTGGGATTCCGGGTACTTCATGGAGCCCACGTGGTCGTACATGAGGCGCACTTCCACGCCCCGGTCGGCGGCCCGTGCCAGTGCCTGGAAGAAGGGGTCGGTGGTTTCGTCCCAGGCCATGATGTAGATCTCGACGTTGACGTAGCGCTGGGCCTCGTCAATGGCGTTAGCGATCTCGCGGATGGATTCCGCGTAGTCGGAGTACAGCTTCCGCAGGGTTCCGCCCACCGCGGGCATCGCGGTCAGTTCGCGGTTGAGCTGCACCATGGAGAGCTGCTCTTCGGTGACGTCCAGGCCTTCGGGGACGTCCGGCTCTCCGCTGGACATGTCGCGGATCAGCGTGTTGGCCTGCACCTGGATCTTGTGGCGGCGCCGGTTGACCACCGGCGAGCCGATCATGAGGAACAGCAGGATGCCGATGAAGGGGATGAGGAAGATCGCCAGCAGCCATGCCATGGCCGAGGAGGGGCGGCGCTTCTGCGGCACCCACCCCAGGGCCACGAACTTCAGGACGTAGTCCAGCCCGACGATGAGGAAGTGGTACCACTCCAGTTGGTCCACTACTCCCACCGCCATGTCGACGGGCTCTAGCCACCACATCTGCTTGTTCCTCTTGGCTGTTTAGACGGCGTAGTCGATGATGACGGGGGCGTGGTCGGAGGCGCCCTTGCCCTTGCGCTCGTCGCGGTCCACGCGCCCGGCCTCGGGCTTGAGCCCGCGGGCGTACTGCAGGTCGATGCGGATGCCCTCGTTCTTCTGGAAGCGCATGGCCTGGTAGTCCCAGTAGGTGTACTGGTCGGCGATGAGCTCCGTGGCCTGGGTCAGGCCGGCGTCCTCCAGCGCGGTGAGCCGCTTGCGCTCATTCGGAGTGACGTGGGTTTTGCCCTCGAACCAGCTGCGGTCCCACACGTCTTCGTCGCGGGGCGCGATGTTGAAGTCGCCGGTCAGCACCAACTTCTCCTCGGTGCTGTCCTCCCCGGTGGTTTTCGCGTGAGCTGCCAACGCGTCCAGCCAGGCCAGCTTGTAGCTGTAGTGCGGGTCGCGGATTTCCCGGCCGTTGGGCACGTACAGGCTCCACACCCGAACGCCGTTGCAGACCGCGCCGATGGCGCGGGCTTCCTGCTCTTGCGGCGCGTTGAGGTCCTTATCGAAGCCGGGCTGGCCGAAGTCGGTCTGCACATCCTCCAGGCCCACCCGGGAGAGGATGGCAACCCCGTTGAAGGAGTGCAGGCCGTGGTGTGCCTGCTCGTAGCCGGTGTCGCTGAAGTCCGGGAACTGCTTATCCGTGCACTTGGTTTCCTGCAGGCAGAGCACGTCCACGTCGGAGCGTTCCAGGAAGGCTCGGACCCGGTCTTCGCGGGTGCGGACGGAGTTGATGTTCCACGTGGCGATACGCATAGATGACAGCCTACTGAAGCCTGCGGACACGCCCTGCACGGCGGGGCAGTCTGTTCGCTCTGCGGCGACTGCCTGCCCAGCGCGCCCGGTTTTAGTCCAGCTGCAGGCTGCGGTGCCGGTGGTGCTCGGAGAAACCCAGGTCGTGGTACAGCCCCCGCCCGGCGGTGTTGGTCTCGATGACCTCCAGGTAGGCCTCCGTGGCGCCGTGCTGCGCGCCCCAGTGCAGCAGCACGTGCCCCAGGTGGGTGGCCAACCCGTGGCGTCGGTACTCCGGCAGAACCTCCACCGCGGAATAACCCAGGAAGGAGCGCCCGGCCTCGGTGGTGGTGATCGTCGCGCGGGTGATCGCGGCGAGGGTCCCACCGATGCGGACCTGCGCGAAGCCCAGTGTCCCGTCGATGCGCGTGCGCAGCAGCTCCAGGGCGTGTTCGGGCAGTGGTTGGCCGCGGAAGTGGTAGCGGGAGAGCCACTCCTCGGTGGGCTGGTCCAGCACCTCGATCTCCAGGGTCTGGCCCGCGAAGTTGGGGTGCACCAGGCCCGCGTCGCCGGTGAGCGCTGGGGGCTCGCCGAGGTCTTCCAGCTCCCGGGTCATCACGAGGATCTCCGGCCCGCGCGTGCCCTCCAGGTTCTCCGCGGTCCGCCCGATCCGGTCCGGCACCATGAGCGCTGCGGGCAGCTCGTGTTGGGCATAGAAGGCCTTGATACCTTCCACCGGCACGGGCTGCAGCGCCGCATTGGGACCCAGCGGCACGGCGGTGTTGGAGCGTTCGGTGATCCCGTCGCCCGCGCGGCACAGCCAGCCCTCCACCCAGGAGTTCTCGATGCCGGGGAAGGCCTGGGCGATGGCCTCTTCGACCGCGCGGATGTCGCTGTTGCGCACCGGCTTGGTGCTCAAGGTTTTCAGGACGACGACGCTGCCCGCCGCGATCTCTACCGGTTCCTGTGCGGTTGTGCCGGGCTCCCGCTTCCTCGGCGCGGGGCGCACGACCAGCGGATCCACGCTGAGCAGCGTGCCGATCACGTCGCTGACCTCCGGTCGGCCGGACTCCGCGAGCCGGCCGGTCACCCGGCGCACCACGACCCGCACCCCCGGGCGCACGGAGACGGGATCAGTGCGGCGGGAGAGCGGGAAGCCCAGGCCGGGGACGCGCCGGGCGCCAGCGGCCGCGGCGACGAGGTCGGTATCCATCTCGTGGGGCGCGGTGGCCTTGCCTGCGGTAGTACCCGTCCCTGGTTGCTGTGCGGAGTGATCCTTCATAGGGCGGTGAGTTAGTCCTGTGCTTCGGCCGAACCGACGTCGTCGTGCCCGAAGGGATCCTTATCGACCCCCGGCAGCCAGGTCCGGTTGCCCTCGACGTTCCAACCCTCGGCCTTGAAGGTCTTCTTCGCGGCGCGCTTGTTCCGGCCGATGAGGGTGTCGGTGTAGAGGAAGCCATCTAGGTGGCCGACCTCGTGCTGCAGGCAGCGGGCGAAGAAGCCGTAGCCCTCGACGGTCACCGGCTCACCGTTCTCGTCGATGCCGGTCACGCGTGCCCAGTCGGCCCGCCCGGTGGGGAAGGAGTAGCCGGGGACGGAGAGGCAGCCCTCCTCGTCCTCGTACTCATCGGGCATGGTTTCCGGGATCTCGCTGGTTTCCAGCACCGGGTTGATGACGGTGCCGCGGCGCATCGGGCCACCCTGGGCAGCGATTTCTTCCTCGGTGCGCTGCTCGCCGTTGGGGCCGTCGATGTCCGGGCAGTGGTAGACGAAGAGCCGCTTGGCGACCCCCACCTGGTTGCCTGCCAGGCCAACGCCGTGGGCGCGGTCCATGGTTTCGTGCATGTCCGCGATGAACTTCTTGAATTCCTCGGTGGGCACACCGTTGGCGTCGAGGTCTGGTTCCCCGACCTTGTTGGTGGGGTTGTGCAGGACGGGATCGCCAGCGATGACGATGGGCAGAACAGTCATGGCGACCATTTTAGGGTGCGTGGCGTTCAAGGGCCGAAGTGCACTAGCTTTATGAGCATGCCAGCCTCCGTGAATCCCGAAAACTCTGCTCTGAGTGAGCGGGAGCGCGCCATGCTGGAGTTCGAGCGGCAATGGTGGCGGCACCCGGGGGCGAAGGGGGAGGCGATCCAGGATCGTTTCGGGGTGAAGCCGGTGCGCTATTTCCAGCAGTTGAATCGGCTGATTGAGAAGCCGGAGGCCCTGGACTTCGATCCGGTGCTGGTGCGCACCCTGCTGCGCCGCCGGGAGGAGTGAGTGCTGGGGTGGCGCGGCCCGTGGCTGCGGTGGCGGGCCTGACGTACCGGCTCGGTGAAGCGGGGGAGTGAGTGCCCCGGAATAGCGTGGGATTCTCGGCGCGTCGCTGCCGTGGCGGGTGTGACTGTAGTTAAGATTTGTGTCGTGACTGATTCGAATCGACCACGCCATTCCCTCGACGAGAACTTCGACGACGACCGCCCCCTCAACCTGGAGCCGCAGCACGGCGCCCATGAGGACCCGGTCGACGCCGAGTTCGAGGACGCGGAATACTCCGACTACGACGCCGACGGCTACGACGACGGCTACGACGGTAGCTACGACGATGGCTACGGCGAGCATGAGGACTATGCCGCTGGCTACGCGGGCTACCACGACGGTGACTACGCCGAGCATGGCGACTACGCCGAGTACGACGACGAGTACGCAGAGTACGAGGATGAGTACGGCGACGGCGAGTACGAGGACTACGAGGACTACGACGACGAGTCCGCCGCCGCGGCCCAGCGCCACCACGAGGCAGGCCGCCGCCGCATCGGCGGAGCCGCGGTCGCTGGCGCAGCTGGTGCAACGGCCGGAGGCGCTGGTGAGGCCGGCGCCAGTGCCGCCGCCGGCGAGCCCGGTGGCCAGGTAGGTGCGGAAGCCCGCTCCGGCCAGGGTCTGCCGCTGCGTGGCCTGGCCATGGTTCTCATCGCTGTCGCCATCGCCCTGATCGCCTGGGGCGCGGTCAGCTTCGTCAACGGCGGTGACTCCGAGGACGGCAACGTCCAGGCCGGCCAGGAGGGCGAGGACACCAGCAACCTGAGCCCTGCCGAGCAGGCGCGCCTGGCCAAGGAGAAGGAAAACGCCGAGCGCCAGGCTGCCCGCGACAAGGCCGCCGACGACGCAAAGGCTGAGGCCGAAAAGAAGGCGGAGGCCGAGAAGAAGGATAACGAGAACACCGTGAACCAGGGGGCGCTGAGCGACAAGGACCGCGAGGCCACCCACGTCACCGTCCTGAATAACTCCCCGATCGAAGGCCTGGCCGGACGCACCGCCGACGGCCTGCGCGGCGAGAAGTGGGATGCGAAGTCGATCGGTAACCTGCCGGATTCCGCATACGTCTTCCGCGAGTCCGTCGTGCTGTACCCGGCCGGCGACGCGAAGGCGAAGGCCGCCGCCGAGCAGATCGCCAAGGAGCACGGCCTCGAGACCCGCGAGCGCAACCGTGAGATCGACGATTCCCTCCGCGACGTCCAGCTGCTGGACGGCCCGGCACCGGGCGCGGTGATTGTTGTCACGGTGAATGACATGCCTCGCTAGGCGATCTGCAAGGATAGGGGGATAGAACGCGCCGGGGTTCCGCGCCCCGGCTTCAAGTGATAGCCGCGCCAAGCAGCACCGCCGAATATGGCCGCCGTGCTGTGCCGAGCGAAGGGATGATTGGGCCGATGGACTTTCCCGGATCTGAACCCACCGTTGGACTCGAGTGGGAGGTCGCCCTCATCGACCCGGAGACCCTGGACCTGGTGCCCCGGGCTGGTGAGCTGCTCGCCGTCATGGATGAGGTCTACCCGGGCCACCGCGTGACCCGCGAGTTCATGGCCAACACCGTGGAGATGGTCACCACCGTTCACGAGGATATCCCCTCCGCCGTGGAGGACCTGCGCGAGCAGCTGCTGCAGCTTCTGGACTGCGCCGATCGCATCGGCGTGCTGTTGTTCTCCGCGGGCACCCACCCGTTCACTAACTGGGGTGACCAGGAGATGAGCGACAAGGAAAGCTATCGGGAGATCATCGAGCGCACCCAGTACTGGGGGCGGCAGATGATCATCTGGGGCATCCACGTGCACGTGGGCGTGGGCTCGAAGGAGAAGGTCTGGCCGATCATCAACGCGGTGATGACTCACTACCCGCACGTGCTGGCGATGTCGGCTTCCTCCCCGGCATGGGAGGGGCTGGACACCGGCTATGCCTCGAACCGCACCCTGCTGTATCAGCAGCTGCCGACCGCGGGCATTCCTTATCAATTCGCCTCCTGGGATGAGTGGGAGGAGTTCAACCGCGATCAGGATCGTTCCGGCGTGATTAACCACACCGGTTCTATGCATTTCGACGTCCGCCCGTCCAAGTACGGCACCATCGAGGTTCGCTTTGCGGATTCCACGATGGCGATCTGGGAGGTCGCGGCTATCAGCGCGTACCTGCACTGCCTGGTCGTGTACTTCGAGCGGATGTACGACGCGGGCGAGGCGCTGCCGAGCCTGCAGCAGTGGCACGTGGCGGAGAATAAGTGGCGCGCCGCGCGCTATGGGCTGGATGCGTTGATCATCACTGACCGGGAGACCACGGAGCGGATGGTCACCGACGAGCTGCGCCGGTGGGTGGCGGAGCTCTCCCCGCTGGCCGAGGAGCTGGGCTGCAAGGCTGAGCTGCTGGACGTGCTGCGCCTGATCGAGACGGGTGGGGATTATGCCCGCCAGCGTGCGGCGGCCCGCGCCGCCGGTGCCGCGCTGGAGCCGGGGGTGCGTACCCGGGGGGATGTGGGTGCCGAGGAGGGCTTCACCCAGCCACGGGCGTGGCGCGCGGCGGTGGAGCTGACGGCCCGCACGCTGCGGGAGACCGCCCGCGACTAGTTCGCAGCTGCCGATAGCTGCCGCCGGGGCGCCGGGGGCTTGCTCCGCCCTGGATGCTCGCTCATGCCACGCCCCCGGCTCCGCGCCCCGGACCCGGCTCCGCGCCCGGCATCGCACAACCCCGCTCCCCGGACGCTCCCTCTGCCCCACGTGCCCATTCTCCACGCGCCCACACGCCCTCACCCCGCATTCGGCACGCACAGCACAGCGCCCGCGGCTGCCACTGAGTAGTGGCAACCACGGGCGCTGAAAGCACTGGTGAGGCGCTGGAGTTTGGAGTTTTTTGCGGCCGTCGCGTGGCCTTGTTGGTTTCGCTGCTTTCTAGCGGCGGTGCAGCAGCGCTGCGGCGGAGCACAGCGCGTTGGCGATCGAGGTATCGCGATCCGAGCCGAAGCCCACGGCCCAGGTTCGCTTCCCGTTGTGGGTGGCGAAGATGAAGGTCGCGGTGGCTTCGAAGATCTCGTACTGGTGGAACTTCAGGATCTCCACGGCCAGGTCGTGATCAGCCAGGATCTCGGACATCGCGGAGGATGCGCCCATCGCGGTGATGGACACCCGGGTGCCCTGCTGGTCGGCGCGCAGGCCGCGGATGCTGATCTCGTACTGGCGCTTGCCCGCGGACTTCCGCTGGGAGCGCAGCTGCTCCACCTGGATGTCGTTGGGGGAGTAGGAGCGCCGGAAGGTCTTCCAGTCCATGCCGCGGGCCTCGCCGCGCATCGCCTTGGGCAGTCGCTGTCCGAAGCGGGAGCGGAATGGGTCCTCGGCGAAGGTGCGGGTGCGCTGGCGGCGCTTCTGGATGCGCGTCTGGGTTTGCGCGTTGAAGGTGATGGAGTTGGAGCGCAGCGCCGGGGTGGTGGTGTAGCTCTTGTGCTCTCGGCGGCTGGTCTCCGGCTTCGCGAAGCGAATCATTGTGGTGCTCATGGTCACTCTTCCTCGTTGTGGTCGGTCCTGGTGGCGCTTGGCGGTTGTGCTTGTGCGCCGGTTGTTCGGTTCATGGACCGACTCTTAAGCGTGTGCGCTTGTTACCCCGGTGGTGGAGGGGTCAGTCCGCGCCTCCACCCGGGTTGGGTACTCGCTTAAGAAGAATTGTGATCATGGGCATGAATATATCCCTTTCTTTTTACCCCCGCGAGTTGTTCAACAGTTTTTAGGCCCAAATGGGGGTGCAGTAGGTGGGATAGATTGTCCCATAATCTGAGACGCGGCCCGGGGTGTGTTCCCACGGACCGCGTTCCTGTTCCCCGCCCGTCCTTATATTTAGGACGTCACCAGCCTCACGCCTGACGCTCAGCCCTGCGGGATATGCAGTTTCTCCCAGGCCTTCCATCGCGGGGAGGGCTCCAGGAGCTGGTTTTCCTCGCCGCTATCGAAGCGTTTGCCGTCGAAGACCTGGATGTGGCGGGCTGGGTCAGCCCCCTCCGCGGAGTTCGACACAGTGCTGCTCTGTGCAGCGGCGCCTGCGGTACCCGGCGCAGTGGCGCCTTCTGCATCCGCATCACCCCGGTAGCGCTCGAAGCCCGGGTCGAGGTCATGGAGGAACGCCCGCCAGCGGCGCAGCATCGCCTCGCTGGTGCGGTTCATCTGCTTCGCCCCGCCGAGCGCGAGGGCGAGCTTGCCGCGGCTGGTATCCACCCGGCGGAACAGCAGCGGCAGGTCGAGGGCGTGGGTCGCGCCCATGCCGCTGAGCTCCAGGGAAGGGGTGGTCATGTCCAGCCGGTAGAACCACACCTTGCCCGTGGGGTGCTGTTCGGCCAGCAGATAGGCCGGGGCCACGAAGATCGCGTGCCCGGTGAACTCGCCCACCGCGGAGCGGCGCTGAATGCCCTTGTAGTGCTGGAGCAGTTCCTCGACATCCGTGCTCACGTGTTCGGCGAGCGCGACGGTGCGCGACCACTGATGCTTGGTGCGCAGCGGCTCCCAGCGCATGAGCCGGTACTCGTCGCGGTTATAGCCCACCAGCAGCGGCAGATCGCGCTGCGCGCCCTTGGCCAGCGGGTGTTTGGGCAGCAGGTCGCCGTCCACGATGGGGGCGAAGGGCCCGGAGACCCCCGGTGCGTAGCGGAGGTTGTGGGCAACGAGGGCCTCGGTGATCTCGCCCAGCTCGGTGGCGGTGGCGTCGAAGAGGTCATCGACGCTGAGGCCGCCGGTCGCGGTGGCGGGTTCGGCGCCAGTGCCGGCGTCCTTGTCCTTGTCTGTGTCCTTGCCCTTAGCCTCAGCCTTAGCTTTTTCATTATCGACGAGCCCGCGGATCCGGGCGAGCTCTGCCACTGCCTGCTCGCGCCAGTACGTGGCGTTCTCCGAGGTGTGCACCATGGCTCCCGCGGGGGACTGGGCGATCGCGCCGGCGATCACGCCCTCCAGGGCAGGGCTGGTCATCAGCGCGGTGACCATCGCCCCGCCCGAGGACTCGCCGAAGATCGTGATGCGCTCCGGGTCGCCACCGAAGGCGCGCGCGTTGGCCTGGATCCACTTCAGGGCCTCGATGATGTCGGAGAGCCCGGCGTTGGTGTCGATGCGCTCGTCGTCGAAGCCTTCACCGAAGAAAAGCTGGCCGAACATGCCGAGCCGGTAGTTCACGCCCACGTAGATGGAGTCGGTGGCCTGCGCGAAGTGCTCGCCGGAGCGCTGCGGATCGGCCGCAGAGCCGTGGACGTTGCTGCCACCATGGAGGTGAACCGCGATGGGTCGGCGCGCCGTGGCGTCGATCGCGTGCTCCTTATTAATAAGGGCTGGTGCGTTGTCCGCGCCTGTGGCAGGTTCCGCGTCCGTAGCAGTGTCCACGTCCGTGGCGCTGTCCGCGTTCGTCGTGTTGTTGCCCCGTGCCGTACCGCGCGGCACGACGACGCTCAGCCACAGGCAGTCCTCGGAACCGATCCAACCGGTGGCCTTGTTGCGGAATTGGTAGCAGTACTCGCCGTCCGCGCGGGCCTCGAAGGTTCCCTCCCAGGGTTCGATGGGCTCGGCGCGGCGGAAGCGGCGGGACCCGATGGGTGGCTGGGCGTAGGGGATGCCGCGGAATGCGGCAGTACCGGTTTCCGCGTGCCCCTTCACCGCGCCGGTGGTGGTCTGGACGGTCCAGAAGTCACCGGGCGCGGGGGAGCGCTGTGTCGCGCCCGCCTGTCCGGTACTTTCCTTCTTTTCAGCGCCGCCCATCTTTCCTGCACCACCCGCGTTCGCGGGCGCCTTCTTCGCCCCGCCTGCTACCGATTCCGCCATTGCGCTAGTTCACCTCAGCTGCCGTGCGGGCGAGGAAGAGCAGCTGTGCGGCACCCACGGAGTGGATCTCGGTCGGGTCCACGGACTCGTCGGCGGAGTGGATGCGGGCCTGCGGCTCGGCCAGGCCGTAGAGCGCCAGCTCCGCGCCCGGGTGGGCGGAGAGCAGCTTATTGGTCAGCGGGATGGAACCGCCGGAGGCGACCTCCGCGATGTCCATGTGCTCCTTGCCGGAAGCCGCGGCGTAGGAGTCACCCAGTGCGCCAGCCAGGCGCTGCAGGGCCGGGCCGGTCAGGTCCGCGCTGAAGGGCTCGGCCAGGGACTCACGCTCGATGCTCATCTTCGCGTTCGGGGCGTGCTTCTCCAGGTGGGCGACCAGCAAGTCTTGGCACTCCTTCGGCTCCATTCCCGGCGGCACGCGCAGGCTCACCACGGCCGCGGACTCGGCCGGCACGGCGTTGACCGCGTCCTTGACCGGCAGGGCGTCGATGGCGGTGACGGTGATCGCCGGGCGGGCGACGGTGAGGTCATTGGGCTTCAGGCCCTGGTCCGCGCCGTAGACGTCCACGCCGTCCAGCACGCCGGCGTCGCGGCGGAAGGTGGCCTCGTCCGGGCCCACGCCCTCCCAGGTGGTGCTCGGCGCCAGGCCCTCGACGGCGACCAGGCCCTTCTCGTCGTGCAGGGTGCTGAGCAGCTTGATCAGCTCCACGGTCGCGTCCGGGGCGGCACCGCCGAACTGGCCGGAGTGCAGCGGCTGCTCCAGGGTCTGCAGGCGGACGGTGACCGCCGCGGAGCCGCGCAGGGCGGTGCAGAGGCTCGGCACGCCCACGGAGTCGTTGCCGGAGTCCGCGATGAGGAACACGTCTGCGGCGAAGAGCTCCGGGCGCTCGGCCAGCAGGTTCTCCAAGCCGTAGCCGCCACGCTCCTCGGATCCCTCCACGACAACCCGGATGCCGACCTTGTTCAGCACCGGGTACTGCTCGGCGAGCTCGTTGAGGGCGCGAAGGGTGCCCAGGTGCATGCTCACGGAGCCCTTGCAGTCCGCGGTGCCGCGGCCGTACCAGCGGCCGTCGCGCTCGGTCAGGGTCCATGGGTCGGAGCTCCAGGCATCCATGTTGCCGGCGGGCTGGACGTCGAAGTGGCTGTACAGCAGGACGGTGGGGTAGCCGTCCTCCGGTTCCCGCAGGCCGATGACGGACTTCGATCCGTCGGAGGTGGGGTAGGCCTCGACGGGGACGCCGACCTCCCGGAACTGGCGGACGACCCAGTCGGCGGCGCCGTCGTTGTGCTCGTCGAGCTCGGGGACGGAGTGGATGGACTGGAAAGCGATGAGTTCGGTCAGCGCGTCCTTAATAAAAGGCAGTTGTGCCTCGAGGGCTGCGCGGGCCTCGTTCGGGGTAGGGATTGCGTTATTTGTCATGGGATCTAGGGTAACGCTTTTCCCAAAGTTGCGAACCTTGCACTCAAGGGGTGTGAGTGCTAAAAACGGTGTTAGCACTTGCACTGGTTGAGTGCCAGATAAAAGAACGATCGAGTTCAGTGAGGACGGGTGGAGCGGCACTTACCTGTCCGTGCCGTCGCGGGCGCTGGATTCGACCCGCATGTGTCGCACCAACTCTAACGGAGGATCTGAAGCCTAATGGCGAAGATGATTGCATTCGACGAAGAGGCCCGCCGCGGCCTTGAGACCGGCCTGAACACCCTGGCTGATGCCGTCAAGGTCACCCTGGGTCCGAAGGGCCGCAACGTTGTCCTCGAGCGCAAGTGGGGCGCACCGACGATCACCAACGACGGTGTGACCATCGCTCGCGAGATCGAGCTGGAGGATCCGTACGAGAAGATCGGTGCCGAGCTGGTCAAGGAGGTCGCGAAGAAGACCGACGACGTCGCCGGTGACGGCACGACCACCGCTACCGTTCTGGCTCAGTCTCTGGTCCGTGAGGGCCTGCGCAACGTGGCTGCCGGCTCCAACCCGATGGGCATCAAGCGCGGCATCCAGGCTGGCGTCGCGAAGGTGACCGAGCACCTGTTGGCTAACGCCAAGGAGATCGAGACCCAGGAGCAGATCGCCTCCACCGCTGGCATCTCCGCTGCGGATGAGGAGATCGGCAAGCTGATCGCCGAGGCTATGTACAAGGTCGGCGATGGTGAGCTGAACAAGGACGGCGTGATCACCGTCGAAGAGTCCAACGCTTTCGGCGTGAACCTCTCCGTCACCGAGGGCATGCGCTTCGATAAGGGTTACATCTCCGGCTACTTCGCTACCGACATCGAGCGCGGCGAGGCTGTCCTGGAGGACCCGTACATCCTGCTGGTGAGCTCCAAGATCTCCAACGTCAAGGATCTGCTGCCACTGCTGGAGAAGGTCATGCAGTCCGGCAAGCCGCTGCTGATTGTGGCCGAGGATATCGAGGGCGAGGCGCTGTCCACCCTCGTTGTGAACAAGATCCGCGGCACCTTCAAGTCCGTTGCTGTTAAGGCTCCAGGCTTCGGCGACCGCCGTAAGGCTCAGCTGCAGGACATCGCGATCCTGACCGGCGGCCAGGTTATCGCCGAGGAGGTCGGCCTGAACCTGGAGACCGCTGACCTGCCGCTGCTGGGTACCGCCCGGAAGGTCGTTGTCACCAAGGACGACACCACCATCGTCGATGGCGCTGGCTCCAAGGAGCAGCTGGAGGGTCGCATCAAGCAGATCCGCCAGGAGATCGAGAACGCTGACTCCGACTACGACCGCGAGAAGCTGCAGGAACGCCTGGCGAAGCTCTCCGGCGGCGTGGCCGTCCTGCAGGTCGGTGCCGCCACCGAGGTGGAGCTGAAGGAGCGCAAGCACCGCATCGAGGATGCCGTGCGTAACGCGAAGGCGGCTGCCGAGGAGGGTATCGTCCCGGGCGGCGGCGCTGCACTGGTGCAGGCCGCGCACGTCCTGGAGGACAACCTGGGCCTGGAGGGCGACGAGGCAACCGGCGTGCAGATCGTGCGCGCTGCCCTGGCCGGCCCGCTGAAGCAGATCGCCCGCAACGCTGGCCTGGAGCCGGGCGTTGTCGAGGATAAGGTCAACAACCTGCCTGCCGGCGAGGGTCTGAACGCTGCCACCGGCGAGTACGTGGACCTGCTGGCTGCTGGCATCTCCGACCCGGTGAAGGTCACCCGATCTGCACTGCAGAACGCTGCCTCCATCGCTGGTCTGTTCCTGACCACCGAGGCTGTGGTTGCGGATAAGCCGGAGCTGGACGCTCCAGCTATGCCGGACGCAGACGCCATGGGCGGCATGGGCGGCTTCTAAAACCCGTTACTGAGCCCCGCTGTTTAAGCCCTAGGGCTCGCGTTCTGGGCTCCTCGCGCCCCGCTGGGGTGTGGGGAGCCTTTCTGTGCTTTAAGGGGACTCCCCGTGGATGCTTCGCTGGGGAGGGACGGCCTGCCAGACATCGTCATTCAGGCAATTCTCAGGAGTGTCAAAAAGTAAGCTCAATCTCCTATTGGGAACGTTTTTCAAGTGCGCGAACTAGGGATAGCCTGTGTGGATTTTTTGGGGTTAATTGCGTGTTAACCAGCGGTGATGCTTAATTACCGCAAGCGGTGAATGCTTATATATGTGATTCTTTTCACATGTTGGCAGGAAAATGTTATCCTCTCTTGACATAAGTGTTTCCTGTGCCATAATCAGTAGCCGTAACGCGCTCAGCGTTGAAACACTGTAGGTCCCGTGAAAGTGGCGGGGCTGTCATATTTTTCGAGGAGTTCATATGAACGTCGACATGATCACCACCTTCCTGAACGACTTCTCCACCTTCTGGAAGAACATCTGGGAGTTCCTGAAGCCGATCTTCAACATCGTCCAGGGTAAGGACAACTTCGGCCCGGTCGGCAAGGAGAACGACCTGAACAACCTGAACGAGCTGGCTAAGGCTTTCGGTAAGGACCCAGAGGTTGGCAAGGGCTACACCCCGGTTGAGCCAACGGGTTCCTCCAAGTAATTCACTGGAAACCGCGCCGGTTTCCGCTTGCCGCTAGTGCTCTGGCGGCGCACCCTGCCCCGCCCGGCGGGTCCCTCTAAAAACAGTTTCCCCACTCGCCTGCGGGCGAGCGGACCTACACTCTAGGAGTTTCCATAATGGAGAACGCAACCTTCTTCTTCGAGTCCATGGCCAACGTCGCTAAGTGGATCGACGCTCTGTCCAGCCTGATCGGCCTGCTGCCGAACTTCCTCCAGGCACTGGGCTTCTAATTTAAGCCTCGCCTAGAGCGACCAAACCCCGCCACCATCACGGTGGCGGGGTTTTGCTTTGCCTAGAACTTCCCCGCAGCCTTCGTGGGGGTTAAGTAGCAAAAAGTGTGTCCGCTCGGCGTGTCGCCGGGTGGGCCCTTTTTATCT
>NZ_KV823517.1:0-26163 GCF_001815965.1 Corynebacterium sp. HMSC22B11
GGGGATGCGGGGGATCCCAGAGTGGGGGCTGGGCCGATTCTTAAGGGGGGCGATTGAATGCGCTCGACCGGTGCTTTAAGGTGTAGCCGAGAATTAAAAAATATGAGCTAAGTCTCATATATTTTTCATCGAGTTGAGGATTCACTATGACGAACCCGGAATCGAACGGGCACCAGAACAACACACCTGAGGAGGGCGGGCAGCCCGCATCCCAGGGCGGTACCGCGCAGCCACAGCAGCCACCGCAGCCGCCACAGTACTGGCAGGGCCAGCCCCAGCAGGGCTATGGGCAGCCGCAGGGGAACTGGCAGGGCCAGCAGGCACCACAGAACTGGCAGACACCACCCCAGGGCAATTGGCAAGCACAGCCCCAGCAGGCCTACGTCCAACCTCAGCAGAGCAACTGGCAAGGCCAGCAGGCACCACAGAACTGGCAGGGCCAGCCCCAGGGCAACTGGCAGGCACAGCAGCCAGGTAACTCTGGCCCTGGAACCGCGGAGAAGATCAGCGCCGCCGTGGGGCAGCGTGCCTTCGCGGCGGCGACGAGTCTGCAGAGCAAGGCACTGCCGCGCCTGATGGGCGGCATCCTTGGCATTCTCGCCGTGCTTCAGCTGATCGCAGGACTGCTCGCGTGGTACCGGATGAGTGCCTCGGCTTCCTTCATGGGGGTCACGGCAGGCGGGGATGTGAAGATCAACGGCTTCGGCTCCCTAAAGGTCGCCGCAGAGATTCCGTTCGAGGGCAAGCATACCGAACGCGAATTTCTCTGGCAGGCGTTCCTCGTGGAGGTCGTCGTCCTGGCCCTCGTGGTGGCCGCGGCGGTGTTGGTCTTCCGTAACCTCAAGTTCAAGATGGCGGGTATCTTGGCCGCTGCCTCGGGTGGACTGGGAGTTCTGTACGCGATCATCTTCTCTTCGCAGCTGCGGGAGCTGATCAGCTCCGATGCGGAGGACTTCCTGGACATGGTGAACTTGAGCGAGCAGGGTAAGGGATTTGGTTTCTACCTCAGCGTTCTCATCAGCCTCCTCACCATCGCAGTGGGCGTGTGGCTGATCGTGAAGAAGCCTGCGGAGATCGACGCGCAGCGCAATAAGTTCCTTGGTGATGTGGCGAACCGCTCCAGCAAGCAGGCCAATGCTGCCCAGCAGCCTGCGCAGCCGCAGGGGAACTGGCAGGGTCAGCAGTACGGTGGCCAGCCACAGCAGGGCAATTGGCAGGCCCAGCCGCAGCAATACGGTGGCCAGCCACAGCAGGGGAACTGGCAGGGCCAGCCACAGGGTTATGGTCAGCCTCAGCAGTACGGCGGTCAGCCGCAGCAGGGCCCGGGTCAGCAGTACGGTGGTCCGGCTCAGAACTCGACCTCCAATGAGCAGGGCACCCCAACTGACGGAAACCAGCTCGGCCAGTCCGATGACCAGGCCAATGGCGGAGACACCCCGCAGAACTAGCGAGCTCCATGGGACTCACTGAGCCCTGACCCGGTACGCACGGCTGGTGGCTGCCGTGGCAGGCTGGGGTCAGCTCAGCGCCAGGGATACGGGTCTAGAAGCACATGAAAGGGCGCCTCCCGAAAGATCATCCTTTCGGGAGGCGCCCTTTCAGCTTTTCTTAGGCAGCTAGCGGCTCACGCTAGAACTTGCTGAAGCGCTTGATGAGGTCATCCTCCAGCTGCTTCCAGCCGCGCACCTCCTCGTCGAAGGGCGCGGTCGGCGTGGTGCCGGACGGCGAGCCCGTGACGTAGGCGATGTAGGTCTGCAGGCGCGGGAAGCCGACCAGAACCTTGTTCACAGCATCGTCGCCCGCCCAGTCGGCGGCGTCGGCCAGCAGCTCATAAGCGCGGCTCAGCTGCTTCGGATCCACCGCGTCCACGGACTTGCCGATGTCCTCGCGCAGCCCGGTGAAGGTGTACTGGTTCAGGTCGTGAACCGTGACCTCCAACTCGCCGGCATTCGCGGCCTGGACGATGTCGCCCCAGGTCTCCATCTCCTCAAGGTCGTGCTGCGGGGCGTCGATGAGCCAGCGCACCAGGGAGCGAGGATTGGGGAAAGTGTTGATCTGGCCGTGACGGCCCAGGAACACCGGCTTGCCTCCCACGTAGCAGCGCAGGGTGTAGACCCGCTGGCCGTTCAGGGAGATGCGGATCGGGTCGATACCGGCCTGTGCCCATAGCGTCTTGTCGTACGGGTCGGTGTCTTCGTCGGCGGTGCTGCCAGCGGCGGCCTTCTCCGCGGCGGCGTCCTCCCGCTTCTTCGCGGCAGCAGCGCTGGCATCGGCCGCGGCCTTCTCGACTGCGTCGATGCGCTTCTGGGACTCCGCGACGGCCGTCTCGTCCACCTCGACCTCGGTGAGGCCGTCCTCGAGGTCGTCGAGCATCTCCGCCCAGGCGCCGAGCACGATGCGACCCATCGCGGTCCACTCTTCGACACCGTTCTGGCCGGAGTAGTGGTCCGCGCCGCGGTAGATGTTCTGCAGCATGGAATAGGAGCCGAACCATTTGTTGATCGACTCGATGCCAGCGACACCGCCGATGGACTGCAGCAGGCGGTACGCGCGGCTGACGTCCCGGACGTTCTCGTAGCTTGCCCGGCCGGCCAGCTGGTTCGGAGCCTCGATCAGGGAGATCTCCTGGATCTTCTGCGCCGACATCTGGGCATCGGCGTCCGCCTTGAGCTCCTTCCACTTCGGGTGTTCGGCGAGGACGTGATCGTTGCTGCCGACAACGTAGGCGTGGAGCTCGGCGGGGGAGGAGAACACGGAGATCGTGTCGTCCTTACCCAGGAATGCCTGCCACTTTTCGCCCCTGACGACCCACAGCGGGGCCCAGACGGTGTACCAGGTGCCGCTGGTGGTCTCCATCTTCAGCGTCACGAGCTGGTTTGGTTTAAACGTTGTCGGTTTGGAAGCTGCCATGATTGCGGATTCTACCCGGCCGGATCGGAACTCATAGCCTCGACATTGCGAAGCCGGGCATCGAGCACCTTCGGCACCACAGCAGGGGGTGCGCCCAGGAACTGCGCCTGAAGATATTCCTGTTCCTCCGGCTGCGTGACGATCCGCGCCAAGCCCGGAACGCTCCGGGAAGAATGAGCCCCACCCATGTTGTGAAATCCCCCTTTGTTAAACCGGCTCTGTGTTAAACCGACCCAGCCTGGACCGACCCAGCGTGAACCGGCCGAGCCTGAACTGAACCAGTGCGAACTAGCTCAGTGAACCTTTTCAGTGCCCACAGACTAACCCCAGCTAGCCGGTGGGGCGGTAGAAACCGTGGAAACCCATGCCGATATTCTCCGTGCGGATCGGGCTGATACCCACCGGGTCGCCCGCCTCGATCAGCTGGCCGTCTTCGATGACCATCGCCACGTGACCATCCCACACCGCCAGATCCCCGGGCTGCACCTGATCCATCGGGATCTGCGGTCCCACCGCCTGCTGATCGGCCAGGCGGGGCAGCTCCACCCCAGCTTGCCCGTAGGCCCACTGGACGAAACCGGAGCAGTCGAAGCCCTGGCCTGGCGTGGTGCCGCCCCACACGTACGGGGTGCCCAGCTGCGTCTTCGCTGCGGCCACGGCCTTGGCCGCTGCCTCCGTCGGGGCACCTGCCACAGCATCGCTGGATGCCACAGCGTCGCTGGATTCCGCAGCGTCGCTGGAATCCGCGGCGTCACCGTGAGCCACTTCGGGTCCCGTGGCGCTACCCGCGTTCGCCGCTGCGGGAGGCTGTCTGTTCGCCCCCTCGGACGGCGCGGGTACTGCCGGGATCGCCTCCGCCGGCACCGCTGTGGCCGTCGCCTCAGCTCCCAGCCCCAGCAACTCCTGGCCTAGCGCCTGCACGCGGGCCTCCGCCCTGCCCAGGTGCTTGCAAGCAATCGCCTGCGCCTCCGCCAGCGCCACCGGTGCAGTCGGGCCGAGCAGCTGCACCGGATTCATCGCACCGCCGATCTCCGCCAGGGCTTCCATCGCGATTGCCCCGACATCCTCGATCGCCGCCAGGACGGCCTGCTGCCCGCGCCCAGCGACCGCGTCCAGCCCCTGGCGGACTTCCTCAATGAGGTCCACCGCAGCCGAACCTTGTGCGAACTTGGCGGCCATCGCCCCACCGGCCTCGCCGAGCACAGCCGACCCGACTGTCTGGATGACCTCCCCGGCGAGCCCGCTGACCCCGGAGCCCAACAGCGCGGACACTCCAGGCTGTAGCGGCTGTGGGATGAGGGCTGCGATGGGCTCCACGAGCCCCAGAAAATCCGGGATGCAGCCGCCTCCGCCGAGCACGGAGCCAGCCATCTCCCCAAGAACGGAGCCGGCCACGTCCTCGATCACGTCCCCTCCAGCTGGTGCCAAAACAGGTGCACTCATCACCGAACACCTCCCGCAAGTGCTTCAAAGCCAGCCTGGGCTGCCTGCTCATGCTCGTCCACGCGCCCCCGGAACTCATCCAGCGCACCAGCAGCGCCCTGGTAGAACCTCGCCAACTCCCCGGTGGTCTCGTGGTGCCGAGCCCGGGCCTGCTGCAGTGCGGCCAGGAACCTCCCCAGCTCCGGCAGGAATGGCAGCTCCACGTGTGGCGTGTGCGGTGGGGCTGTCGCAGCCAGCTGCTCTGCCACCGTCCGCGCCTCCTGCGCTGCTGATTGGATTCGCTCCTGCTCGGCGATCACCTGGCCGCCACTGTGTCCCCCAATACCGTTCGTCAAAGGCACCATTGTTCCCCCTGAATCTTCCCTGAATCGTCTCGGTGCGTGAAGTAACTCAGAGGTATTAGACAACGGGGACGGTCATTTGGTTCCCGCCCGTGCCAATTTTCTCGCGTGCCCGGTGCTTAACGTAGATTTGGAGTCATGGACATCAAGGTGGTCAATCATCCTCTCGTGCGCGCCCGTCTGACGATTATGCGCGACGCCCGCAGCAACAACGTGGTCTTCCGCGACGCCCTCGCGGACCTCGGTGCGATGCTGATCTACGAGGCCAGCAACGACCTCGAGACTGAATCCTTCGACGTGGAAACCCCCGTCTCCACCGCCGAAGGGCACCGGCTGAAGAACCCGCCAATCATCGTCCCCATCATCCGCGCCGGCCTCGGAATGATCGACCCGGCACTCTCGATGATCCCGGACGCCCAGGTGGGCTTCATCGGCCTGGCCCGCGACGAGAAGACCCACGAGCCAGTCCCATACCTCGAGGCCCTGCCGGATGACCTCTCCGGACAGCCCGTCATGTTGGTCGACCCGATGCTCGCCACCGGCGGCTCCCTGCTCAACGCCGTGGAGCTGCTCGTCGAGCATGGTGCGGACGACATCACCTGCGTGTGCATGGTCTCCGCCCAGCCGGGCGTGGACAAGCTGGTTAACTCTGGCCTGCCGGTGCGAAAGCTCGTCACCGCCACGATCGACCCGGCGCTCGACGAGAACGCCTACATCGATCCGGGCCTAGGCGACGCCGGCGACCGCCTCTACGGCCCGCGGAATATCGACCTCGAGAGCCGCTAGCGCAGCCTCCACCTGCTCGCGGTCCGTGGCCTCGCCCACGGCCTCCAGGTAGAACTTCGCCTTCGGCTCCGTCCCGCTCGGCCGGGCGACGACCCGCAGCGCCACGCCGTCTGCATTACCCACCAGGCGCAGCCCCTCCGCGGCCTCGTCACCCAGCAGTTCGGCGCTCATCGCGGCCCCCGCCAGGTTTTCCGGCGGTGCGGCCGCGATTTTTTTAATGACGTCCGTGGCTTGCGCAATGGACTCCAAGCGGATCGACAGCTGGCTGGAGCGGAAGCAACCGAACTGCTGCTCGATGGCCACCAGCTCGTCCGCCAGGCTCCGTCCCGCCGCGGCGAGCTCCGCCGCCCACGCTGCCGCGACCAACGCGGTGGCGATGCCGTCCTTATCTGCGACGATGCCGGGGGTGGGGCAGGTGCCGATGGCCTCCTCGTAGGCGAAAGTCAACTCCCCGGGGCGACCTTCCGCCGCACGCGCCAGGTGCTTGAAGCCCGTTTTCGTCTCCACGTACTCCCACCCGCTGGCCTGGGCCATCACACCCAGCAGTTGGGAGGAGACGTAGGTCGTCGCGACCACCGGCGGGGCAGCGGCGTCTGCCGCCACGTCAGAGAGCACGCGGCGGGCCAGCAGCGGGCCGGCCTCGTTGCCACTCAGCATCCGGTAGGTCGGCTCGCCACCGGTGGGCACGCCAAGCATGCAGCGATCCGCATCCGGATCGAGTGCGATCAGCAGGTCCGCGCCGACCTCCTTGCCCAGTGCGAGCAGCAGGTCGGTCGCGCCGGGCTCCTCCGGGTTGGGGAAATCCACGCTCGGGAATTCCGGGTCCGGCCAGCGCTGCGCTGCCACCGCATGGATATCCGCGAAGCCATTGGCTTGCAGTACAGACTCCAGCGTGTCCCCGCCGACCCCATGCATCGGGGTATAGGCGATGGTCAGGGCTCGCCGTGCGGTGAGCACCGCGTTCTCGCTACTAACAACCGGGGCGCTGATCGCGGACTCGTAGCCCTGGGATGCGCCGAGTTCAAGCTGCACGCTGCGGGAGCGGGCGACCTCCTCGGCCGCCGGCTGGGCCGCGATGGCTGCCTCGATCTCGCGATCGGCGGGGGAGACCAGCTGGGAGCCACCAGAAAGGTACAACTTGTAGCCGTTATCGCCCTTCGGGTTGTGCGAGGCGGTGATCTGCACGCCGGCGTCCAGGCCGCGGTCGCGCACCAGCCAGGCCAGCACCGGGGTGGGATTGTTGCCACCCAGCAAGGTGACGGTGAAGCCCTTGGCCGCGAACACCTCGGCGGTGGCTCGCGCGAAGGTCTCGGAACCGTAGCGCGCGTCGTGGGCCACCGCTACCGCGATATCGGCAGCGACCCGGTCTGGATGCTGGGCGATCAGCCAGTCGGCCACCCCGGCGGTCGCCCGAGTGACGGTCGCGACGTTCATACGATCCGGGCCCACGTCCACTGGGGCGCGCAGCCCCGCGGTGCCGAAACTCAGACCCGGCTGGGAAGTGTTGTCCTGCGGAGCTGGAGTCGTTTCCTGCGGGGTGGGGCTCACGACTGGATCACGCTCGCGAGCAGGGAACCCATCTCCTGAGCCGCGGCCTGACCGGCGGCCAGCACCTCCTCGTGATTCAGCGCCTCCCCGGTCACGCCTGCCGCCAGGTTCGTGACCAGCGAGATGCCGAGCACATCCACGCCAGCCTCCCGGGCGGCGATCGTCTCGTAGACCGTGGACATCCCCACCAGGCCCACCCCGAAGGTGCGCAGCATGTGGATCTCCGCCGGGGTCTCGTACTGCGGCCCTGGCATCATCGCGTACACCGCCTCACGAATGCTGGGTCGCAGCGCCTTGACCTTCTCTCGCAGCTCGGGGGAGTACGCATCCACCAGGTTCACGAAGTTCGCGCCCACCAGCGGGGTCTTCGCCGTGAAATTGATGTGATCGCTGATCAGAACCGGCTCTCCCACAGACATGCCCTCAGTCAGCCCGCCTGCCGCGTTGGTCAGCACGACCTGCTTCACGCCCGCGGCGGCAGCGGTGCGCACAGCGTGCGCGCACCGCCACAGCTCGTGGCCCTCGTAGGCGTGCGTGCGGCCCAGCAGGATCAGCACGTTGCGCTCACCGATGCGCAGCGCCCGAATGGTGCCCCCGTGGCCCTCTGCGGTGGGTGGCAGGAAGCCCGGCAGGTCGGACATCGGGAACTCCTGGACGTCGCTGTCTGCGGCCTCGCAGACCACGTCCGCAGCTGGTCGCCAACCGGAACCCAGGACGATGGCGACGTCGAAAGCAGAAAAACCAGTCTTCTGCAGCAACGCCGCGGCAGCCTGCTCCGCGAGCTCGTAGGGGGCCTGCCCGGGGTTCGACGCCGCGGGCGAGGATTGCGCATTGTGGCTAGACATGGCCCAAGGCTACCGCGAAGTCACGCGCCACAGGGGTGGGCATATAGAATGGTGTTTCATGCGGCGTAACTAGACAACTCGGTCTTGAAGCGCCACAATCAGCAGACATCGACAATTATTGGCTTTAAGCCGGGAGGCATGCAGTGCAACACGGCGGACCCACCTCTGAGGCGGCCCAACTCACTCAGTTCGTCACCCTGTGGCTGAACGAGAACGTGGACCGTCTGATCGAGTGGCGGCGCCACCTGCACCGGAATCCGGAACTCTCCCACATGGAGGACGGCACCACCGCCTTCATCATGGGGATCCTCCGCGACGCCGGCCTTACACCGCAGGAGATGACCTGCAAGGGAGCCACCGTCGACATCGGGCCCGACACCGCACCAATGATCGCCTTCCGCGGGGACATCGACGCCCTCCCGGTCACCGAAACCACCGGCCTCGAGTTCAGCTCCACCGTGCCCGGCGTGATGCACGCCTGCGGCCACGACATGCACACCACCATCCTGCTGGGGCTCATGGTCGCCCTGGCTGCCTACGTCGAGGAGTACGGCGAGGACGCCCTGAGTGTGCGGGTGCGTGGCATCTTCCAGCCCGCCGAGGAGGTTCTGGACGGTGGGGCCAAGGACGTCATCGCGGCCGACGCCCTGCGTGGGGTGAACCAGATCTTCGCGGTGCACTGCGAACCGAAGCTGCGCTGCGGGCAGATTGGTGTGCGCGTGGGTGCGATCACCTCGGCCACGGACGTCATGGAGATCGTCCTGCGCGGCCCCGGCGGCCACACCTCGCGCCCGCACCTGACCGCGGATCTCATCAACGCCGCTGGCCTGGTCGTCACGATGCTGCCGCAGCTGCTGAGCCGGCGGGTGGACCCACGTAGCGGCACCGTCGCCGCCTTCGGCTCGATCCACGGCGGCCAGGCCTTCAACGCGATCCCTGAGGAGGTTCGTCTCGTTGGGTCCTTCCGCACCGCGGAGGTCGGGGTGTGGCGCGAAAGCGAGGCGATCGTCCGCGAGCTGCTGGACGAGATCGTCGCCCCGACGGGCGCGACTGCGGAGCTGCACTACACGAAGGGCGTGCCGCCGGTGACCAACGACGACGTCGCGACCGCGCTGCTCGCGCAGTCCGTGCGCAACGTCGATCCGCACTCCCTGGTGGAGGCGCCGCAGTCCAGCGGCGGGGAGGATTTCTCCTGGTACCTGGAGCACGTGCCGGGCTCGATGGCACGCCTGGGAACGTGGACCGGCGAGGGGGAGAAGCCGGATCTGCACCGGCCGAATATCATCTTCGACGAGCGCGCCCTGGGTATTGGTGTCCGGCTCTTCGCCGGGGTCATCGACCAGTTCCGTCCCTAAGCGGAGCCCTGCGCTGTGCTCCGCGCCGGAGAGACGGCGCGACTGGGCTGGAGTCAGCGAGGGGTAGTGGCGCGGGACGCCGGGGGAGCATCAACCCACGGGGCAGTCTTAACGGTTGAGGCGGCGCTGCTGGCGTAGCTGGCGAACGGCGTGGCGCTGTTCGCGCTCGAGCTGCCGATTCGTCGGCATGTACCACGACTCCGGGCCAATCTTGAGCATGTACAGCAGGATCGCCATGACGGGGATGATCCACATGAACCAATCCGAGACGGTGGTCAGCATGAGTGCGCTGACCACGGAGAGTGCCATGATCCCGCCGCGGATATTGCGCCCCCGCTTGGAGGCCACGGCGACCTCCTCGGCGGTATACACCTGCCTGCCATAACCCGGCACCGCAACCACCTGCGATGGCTGCGCCTGGTCGCCGCGTGGGATGCGGGGGAGATCCAGGAAAACCTCCGAGAGCTCGCCATGCACCCTGGCGTTGGCGATGTGGCGGCAGCGTTCGTCGTACTCTGAGATGTCTAGCCGGCCCGCCTCGAGGTGCTTCGAGAGCAGGTCCATGGCCTCTTCGCGCTCCTTATTCCCGATGCGGACAGCGCTGCGGGGATCGGGCCGCGAACCGTGTTCCCCCGGCCGGTTCTGCGGGTCATTCGAAAAAGTCATATAACGAGCCTACGCTTTCGTGGCCCAGTCGAAGGTGCGTTCCACAGCCTTATTCCACATGCGGTAGAGCTCGTCCCGCTCTTCTTCGGAAGCCCGCGGGGTGAAGGTGTGCTCCTCCTGCCACAGGCGCCGGATTTCCTCCTCATCCCGGAAGAAGCCCACCGCGAGGCCCGCGGCATAGGCCGCACCCAGGCAGGTGGTCTCCGTGATTTTCGGGATCGTGACGCTCACGCCCAGCTGGTCGGCCTGGAACTGCATCAGCAGGTCGTTTTCCACCATGCCGCCGTCAGCCTTCAGGCTGGTCAGCGGGACGCCGGAGTCCGCGTTCATCGCCTCGACGACCTCCCGGGTCTGGAAGGCGGTGGCCTCCAGGGCGGCGCGCGCGATGTGGGCTTTCGTCACGTAGCGGGTCAGTCCCGTGATCACCCCGCGCGCCTCGGGCCGCCAGCGGGGCGCGAGCAGCCCGGAGAAGGCGGGGACCACGTAGCAGCCACCGTTATCCGCCACGGAGCGGGCGAGGGGCTCGATCTCGTCGGCGGTGTTGAAGAAGCCCAGGGAGTCGCTGAGCCACTGCACCAGCGAGCCGGTCACGGCGATGGAACCCTCCAGCGCGTACTTCGGGGGCTGATTCCCCAGCCGGTAGGCGATGGTGGTGATCAGCCCGTGCTTGCTGCGCTGCGGCTCGTCACCGGTGTTGAGCAGCAGGAAGCTGCCGGTGCCATAGGTGGACTTCGCGTCCCCCGGTTCCAGGCAGGCCTGCCCAAAGGCAGCGGCCTGCTGATCGCCGAGGATGCCAGCGATCGGCACGCCCTGCACCGGGCCGGAGCGGCGCACCCGGCCGATGACCTCGCTGGAGGCGACGATCTCCGGCAGCAGGGACATCGGGATGTCCCAGATCTTGCAGAGTTCCTCGTCCCACTGCTGGGTGGAAAGGTCCATCAGCATGGTGCGGGAGGCGTTCGTGACGTCGGTGACGTGCTTGGCGCGCTGGCGTCCTGCCTTGGCCCCGGAACGGCGACCGGAACGGGAAAGGGAGGACCGGGTCAGCTCCCAGATCACCCAGGTGTCGATCGTGCCGAAGGCCAACTCGCCGCGCTCCGCACGCTCGCGGGCGCCGTCCACGTGGTCCAGGATCCAGCGGATCTTCGACGCGGCGAAGTACGTCGACGGCGGCAGGCCGGTGCGCTCTTCGATAAGTTCCCGCTCCTCGTCGGTGAGAGCGTCGACGAGGTCGGAGGTGCGGGTGTCCTGCCAGACGATCGCGTTGTAGATCGGCTCGCCGGTGGCCCGGTCCCAGATCACCGTAGTTTCACGCTGATTGGTGATGCCGACGGCCGCGATCTCCTCCGGGGTGATGTCCTCGGAGGCGGCCGCGTCGGCTATGACACGGCGGATATTGAGCCGGATCTCCTCCGGGTCGTGCTCCACCCAGCCCGGCTGCGGGAAGATCTGCTCGTGCGGCAGCTGGCTGCGACTCGCGATCTCCCCGCGACCGTCGAAAATGATGCAGCGCGTGGAGGTCGTCCCCTGGTCGATGGAGAGGACGAATCCCCGACGGGAGTTGGTCAGGCGGGCGTACTGCTCAGCGACCTGGTTGGAAAACTGATTCGCGAGGGTGTCCATCGTGTGCGGCTGCGGGACCTAGCGATTTTCCCGACCGCGGAGAACTGCGGACACGACGAGCAATGCGATACCGCTGCCCACGCCGATCATCGAGATCCAGCGGAGGGTATTCAGCGAGCCGCCGGACTTGGCGGAGATGTAGTTCTTCCCCTCGTTGCACTCGATGTGCGCGCCCTGGATGTTCTCGGTGAACTCCACCCGGGCGTACACTCCCTTGACCTTGGTGAACGGCAGGGAGACGTCCTTGATCTTGACGTCCTCGTCGGTGAGGTCCTCCAGGTCCTTGACCTTGTCGTGGATGGGCTTGCTGCCTGGGCCGAAGAAACCACAGGCGGTGGCCTCGAGGGCGTCCTTATCGGCGAGCAGGTAGTAGGAGGTGTCCGCCTTCACTGCGGTGGGGTGATCCTCGGAGAATCCCTTGACGGAAGAGAGGCTGACGATCCACGTGATCGCGCCAATGACCAGGAATACGGCGCCGATGATTCCCAGCAACTTGGGGGAGACCCGTCGCGTGTCGCGGTCGTGCTCTTCTGCCTCGGTGGACGTGTCGGGCACCAGGTCCGGCTGGTCCGTGGGGTCGAGGTGGTTATCGTTCATAGTTATGAAACTCCGCAAAACAGGGTGGGCACCGGGAACAAGCGAACCATGCCGCGAACTCAAAGCCACGTTCGCAGCCAGAAGCGCCGCCCCCAAGGGCATAGGCCAGGCCCCAGCACTGGGTCGTGGGTGACCACTGGCATGGACCAGATCTACCAATCCATTCTAAACAGACCCCCATGCCGGTGGGTAGCTCACCCTTACTCTCGCGCCCGGTGTTGCCTGGCGAACTCTGCCGGAGGAGCCGGGATCGGCCACGCCGAAGAAAGGCGGGAACGGCAGTGCGGAAGAGGTCGGGGGCGGGGTAGCGGGTTAGTCGTCGAGAATCTCGAAGAGCGCCTGGTTCTTCGTCACGCTATCGCCCGGGGCGATCGCGAGTCCGGTGACTACGCCCGACTTGTGCGCTTGCAGGGCGTTTTCCATCTTCATGGCCTCCAGCACCAGCAGGGTATCGCCCTCGGCGACACGCTGGCCCTCCGAGACCTCGATCTTCACGATCGTGCCCTGCATCGGGGCGGCCACGGTATCGCCGGTGATGGCGGCCTCGCCCGCGGCGGCGCGGCGGCGAGGGGCCCGCTTCGTGCGGCCTCCAGCGGCCATCAGCTCGCCCGGGACGGTGATCTCCACGCGGCGGCCCTCCACCTCGACGGTGACGCGCTGGCGGGGCAGCTTCTCCTCGCCGCCCGCCGCTGCGGATGCGTCCTCCGTCGACTCGGGCAGGGAGCCGTCCCACTCCTCTTCGATCCAGCGGGTGTAGACCTTGAAGCCATCCTCCGCGGTGAAGTCCGGGTTGTTCAGCATCTGCTGGAAGAAAGGGATGACCGTCGGCAGGCCAGCAACCTGAAACTCCCGCAGTGCACGCTTCGAGCGGGCGATGGCCTGCTCGCGGTCCTCGCCCCACACGATGAGCTTGGCCAGCATGGAGTCGAACTGACCGCCGATGACGGCGCCTTCCTCGATTCCGGAGTCCATGCGCACGCCTGGGCCGGACGGCTCGCGGTAGGCGGTGATCATGCCTGGGTTTGGCATGAAGTTATTGGCTGCGTCCTCGCCGTTGATGCGGAACTCGATGGCGTGGCCACGCAGCGTCGGGCGGCTGGTCCGGGACAGTGGGCGGCCTTCTGCGATGCGGAACTGCTCGCGCACCAGGTCCCAGCCGGTGATCTCCTCGGTGACGGGGTGCTCGACCTGCAGGCGGGTGTTGACCTCCAGGAAGCTGACCAGGCCGTCGGAGCCAACCAGGTACTCCACGGTGCCCGCGCCCTGGTAACCCGCGGCGCGGCAGATCTCCTCGGCGGACTCGTAGATCCGGCGGTTTTGCTCGGCGGTCAGGAACGGGGCTGGAGCTTCCTCGATGAGTTTCTGGAATCGGCGCTGTGTAGAACAGTCGCGGGTGGAGGCGACCAGGACGTTGCCGTGCTTATCTGCCATGACCTGCGCCTCCACGTGGCGGGCGCGGTCGAGGTAGCGCTCGACGAAGCACTCGCCGCGGCCGAAGGCTGCGATGGCCTCGCGGGTGGCGGAGTCGAAGAGATCTGGGATCTCCTCCATCGTGTAGGCGACCTTCATGCCGCGGCCACCGCCACCGAAGGAGGCCTTCACGGCAACCGGGAGGCCGTGTTCCTTGGCGAACTCCTCGACCTCGGCGGCGCTGGAAACGGGGTGCTTCGTTCCCGGTGTCATGGGAGCATCGACCATCGCGGCGATCTGGCGTGCGGTGACCTTGTCGCCGAGGCGGTCGATGGCCTCCGGCGGCGGGCCGATCCAGTTCAGGCCAGCGTCGATGACGGCGCGGGCGAAGTCCGCGTTCTCTGCGAGGAAGCCGTAGCCGGGGTGGATGGCATCGGCGCCGGACTCCTTGGCCGCGGCGATCAGCTTGTCGATGTTCAGGTAGCTCTCGGCGGAGGTCTGCCCGCCCAGCGCGAAGGCCTCGTCGGCCATGCGGACGTACGGGGCGTCGGCATCCGGCTCGGCGTAGACCGCGACGGAGGCGATGCCCTCGTCCTGTGCGGCGCGGATGATGCGGATCGCGATTTCGCCGCGGTTGGCGATCATCACCTTCTTGATGGGGGTGATGCCCTCGGAGCTGGCCGTCGCAGCAGCATCTTGAGCTGGCGCGCTCGACACCTGATCCGTCTTGGCCGTCACGACGTTAACTCCTCCAATGTGGGTCCTCTTTGAACTCATCACCCTACCGCTATTCGTTTCCGAATTGTTACCTGGCACGCGGTGTTTTGCTCAAGCTCTACTGAACTGGGGTGGGGCTGACGTGCCCTCACAAGCCAACTATGAATTCTCTCACTCGCTGGCTTTAGGGAAAGTGCTTCGCGTGTCTGCTGTGCAGTCTATTATTTTCGCCAAGCTAAGGAGTTGTGAGGAGGCTCATAGTGAAAAACCACGTTGTCCGTACCCGAAAGTCTGCCGAAGAGTTCCCGAGGGAGGAACATCTGGCGTGGAAGATCGCGACGATGGCTGCCGACCCCGTCGCCGTCGACGAGGACGTCGAGGAGATGGTCGTCAACCGCGTGATCGACAACGCGGCCGTCGCGGTGGCCTCGGTGCTGCGCCGCCCGGTGTCTTCCGCCCGCGCCCAGGCCCTATCGGTCGGCCGTCCGCTGCAGGGGGAGGGTGCGACCGTCTTCGGTGTGACGGACAGGGTCTCCCCGGAGTGGGCGGCCTGGGCCAACGGGGTGGCGGTGCGAGAACTGGACTTCCACGACACCTTCCTGGCTGCGGACTACTCCCACCCGGGGGATAACATCCCCGCCGTGCTCGCGGTCGCCCAGCACCGCGGTGCGGACCTGGGGCTGACCGGCAAGGACGTGGTCCGGGGGATTGCCACGGCTTATGAGACCCAGGTCAACCTCGTGAAGGGGATCTGCCTGCATAAACACAAGATCGACCACGTGGCCCATCTGGGTCCGGGTGTGGCTGCGGGCCTGGGTACCCTGCTGTCGCTGGATCCGGAGCAGATCTACCAGGCCATCGGCCAGGCGCTGCACACCACGACCGCGACCCGCCAGTCCCGCAAGGGAGAGATCTCCAGCTGGAAGGCCCACGCCCCAGCCTTCGCCGGGAAGATGGGTATCGAGGCAGTCGACCGTGCACTGCGCGGGGAGGGGGCGCCCGCCCCGATCTGGGAGGGCGAGGACGGCGTGATCGCCTGGCTCCTGGACGGGCCGGAGGGCGAGTACACGGTTCCGCTGCCGGAGCCGGGGGAGCCCAAGCGCGGGATCATGGACACCTATACCAAGGAGCACTCCGCCGAGTACCAGTCCCAGGCACCCATCGACCTGGCCCGGCGCATGCGCGATCAAGTCGGCGACCTGAGCCAGATCGAATCCATCGTGCTGCACACCAGCCACCACACGCACTACGTCATCGGCACCGGCTCCGGAGACCCGCAGAAGTTCGACCCGCACGCCTCGCGCGAGACCCTCGACCACTCGGTGATGTACATCTTCGCCGTGGCTCTCGAGGACGGCACGTGGCATCACGAACACAGCTACGCCCCGGAGCGGGCGCAGCGGCCGGAGACCATCGAGCTGTGGCGGAAGATCTCCACGGTGGAGGATCCGGAGTGGACCCGCCGCTACCACTCCGAGGACCCCGCGGAGAAGGCCTTCGGGGCCCGCGCGGTGATCACGCTGAAGGACGGCACCGTCATTGAGGACGAGCTCGCCGTCGCCGACGCGCACCCGTTGGGCGAGCGTCCTTTCGAACGCGCCAACTACGTCGAAAAGTTCCGGACTCTGGCGGAGGGCGTCATCGACGAGGCGGAGCAGAACCGCTTCCTGGACGCAGCCGAAAAGCTGCCGGCGATGAGTGCTGCGGAATTCGGGGAGCTCAACATCCGATTCTCAGCGGACACCCTGGGTCGCGCGCCGCAGATCCCGCGGGGCATCTTCTAGCGCGCAGCGGAACCTCGACGGGCGCGGAGGACGGGCGCGGAGGGGCCCGAAGACCAACAGCAACCGATTCCACGCAGCGCCCGAGCCGCAAGCACCAAAGCCCAAGAGCACCACCTGAGCCACAGCAACGAGGAGCAAAGGAGCTTCCACCATGAGCACGAACACGCAAAACGCCAACGCCCAGAACAACGCAGCCGAGCAGCCGGAGGTCCGCAAGGGGCTCTACGGGGTGGTCGCCGACTACACCAGTGTCTCGAAGGTCATGCCGGAGACGAACTCGCTGACCTACCGCGGCTACGCCGTCCAGGACCTCGTCGAAAACTGCACCTTTGAGGAGGTGTTCTACCTCCTGTGGAACGGCGAACTGCCCACCGAAGAACAGCTGACCGAGTTCAACAAAGCAGGCCGCTCCTACCGCAAGCTCGATGCCGGGCTGATCTCCCTGATCCACTCCCTGCCCACCGACTGCCACCCCATGGACGTCATGCGCACTGCGGTGAGTTACATGGGGACCAAGGACCCGGAGCACTTCACCCCAGACCGGGAGCACATCACGCACGTCGGCCACAACCTGCTGGCCCAGCTGCCGATGGCCATGGCCATGGACATCCGCCGCCGACAGGGCGAGGATATCGTTGCCCCGGACCCGGAGAAGGGGGTGGCGGAAAACCTGCTGGCCATGGTCTTCGGCAACGGGCCGGACTCGCCGGCGAGCAACCCCGAGGACGTGCGGGACTTCGAGAAGTCGCTCATCCTCTACGCCGAGCACTCCTTCAACGCCTCCACCTTCACCAGCCGCGTCATCACCTCGACCCGCTCTGACGTGTACTCCGCGATCACCGGCGCGATCGGCGCACTGAAGGGGCCACTGCACGGCGGTGCCAATGAGTTCGTCATGCACACCATGCTGGAGGTCGACGACCCGGCGAAGGCAGAGGAGTGGGTCAACACGACCCTCGATAACAAGGAGCTCATCATGGGCTTCGGCCACCGCGTCTACAAGAACGGGGATAGCCGCGTGCCGAGCATGGAGCAGTCCTTCCGCGCGCTGGCCGAGCGCCACGACGGGGCCAAGTGGGTGGCGATGTACGAGAACCTCGCCGCGGCAATGGACAAGCGCACCGGGATCAAGCCGAATCTCGACTTCCCGGCCGGCCCCGCCTATTACCTACTGGGCTTCCCGGTGGACTTCTTCACGCCACTATTCGTCATCGCCCGCGTGGCGGGGTGGACGGCACACATCGTGGAGCAGTACGAGAACAACTCGCTGATCCGCCCGCTGTCGGCCTACAACGGGCCTCAGCAGCGGAAGGTCGTGCCGATCGCCGAGCGAGGGTGATAGGCAGGGCACACCGCGACGTTGGGAACCCGGCTAGCCCCCGAAGCTGATGCCGGTGGCGCGCCGGGGCGATGACCGTATCAGCCACCCTGGCCGGGGCTAGCGGTTCCAGAAATCCGAGACGCTGAGCCCGAAGTGCTCCAGCGCCTGGCGCACCAGCGGCAGGGATAGCCCGATGACGCTGGAAGGATCCCCCTCGATGCGGTCGATGAACCAGCCGCCGAGGGCCTCCAGCGTGAACGCGCCCGCGCAGCCCCAGGGCTCGCCGGAGGCGGCGTAGGCCTCGATGTCCTTATCGCTGGCATCCGCGAAGAACACACTCGTGGCCGAGGAACCCTCGAACCAGTGCCCGTCGTGGTAGATCGCGTGCCCGGTGATCAGCTCCGCCCGTTTGCCCCGTTGCTGCTGCCAGCGGCGCACGGTCTCCTCCGCGGTGTGCGGCTTTCCCTGCAGCTCCCCGTCGAGCAGCAGCATGCTGTCCCCGCCAATCAGGACGTCGCCCTCGCCCAGCTGGAGCCCATCCTCCAGGACGGCATTCGCCTTGGCCTTGGCCAAGTGGCAGACCTTTTCGGCGGGGGTGGGGGTACGCCCCTGGCTCGCGGCCTCGTCGATCAAACGCTGCATCGCGGCGTCCTCGTCCACACCGGAGACCTGGACTACTGGCTCCACCCCGGCGCTGCGCAGGATGGAGAGCCGGGAGGGGGAGGAGGACGCCAGCACGATGCGTGGGGTGGCCTGGGAGTCAGGCATGTCTCGCTCCTTGAAAGGGACGGGAGTTAAGTATCGGTGTGCCGCCGCCGCGATGAGCGGCAGCTAGGCCTGCGGCAGATTCGGGCTGCGGAAGCCCGCCGGATTCGGCTCCGGGGCATTGGGAAAGGGCTCGCCCGCGGAGCCATACCAGCCGCGGGTGTTCGGCTTGGCGCGGCGGCGCTCTTCGGCCTGCTCGGTGAGCTCGCCCACCAGCTGTTCGAGGGCCTGGCGCTGGACGGGCGTGGGATTGCCCTTCACCACCTCGACGGCGGCCTGTGGCTCCGCCTGCGGCGCCTCCTTCTCAGCCGACGCGGCACCGGTGCGGTGGGTCAGCCGTGCGCTGGTGAGCTCTGTTGGCTGTGTCTTGCGGCGGGCGCGGGAAAACTTTCTGCTCATTGATGCTCCAAACGTGTGCTTGGCGGGGGCTCGGTGGGCAGCGGGGCGCTAGAAGGTGACGATGCTGTGCTTGCGCGGGTAGCCGTCCTCAACCTTGCGCTCCAGCAGGGCGAGGCCTTCCACCAGCTTCTGGCGGGTCTCACTCGGCGGCAGCACCGCATCGACCAGCCCGCTCGCCGCGGCCTCGTAGGGATCCTGGGCGCTTGCCTCGTCCGCGCCGATCTCGGCGGCGAAGGTATCAGCGTCCGCCACCGCAACCTCCGCGGTCGGCCACGCGAAGACCAGGTCCGTGCCCATCCGCTTCGCAGCCAGGGCCAGGTAGGCGGCGCCGGTGGCCTTGCGGGTGATCACCGTGATCTTGCCGACCGATGCCGCAGCCGTGGTGTGGAAGAGCTTCGCGGTGCGGCGGATCACCGGCGCGTCCGCCTCCTCCGGCAGGAAGCCCGGAGCGTCGACGAAGGAGACCAGGGGCACGTTGAAGGCGTCGCAGAGCTGGATGAAGTAGCTGACCTTCTCCGCGGAGTCGATGTCGATGCCACCCGCCTTGACGGTGGGCTGGTTGGCGATCACGCCGACTACGCGACCTTCAAGGCGGGCGAAGCCGGTGATGATGTTCGGCGCGAAGCCCAGGCTCAGCTCCAGCAGGCTGTCCTCGTCCAGGACTGCGGCCAGCACATCGCGGACGTCGTAGGTTTCGGACCCGGAGTCCGGGATCAGGTGGTTGATCTCGTGGACCAGCGCGGCAGCGTCGGCACCCTCCTCGGCGCGGCGGTTCGCCAGCTCGGTGTTTACAGGCTCCGTGGCCGGTGCGATCGCCCGGTTATTGGAGGGCAGGTAGGTCAGAACGTCGGCCACCGTGTCCTGTGCGGCGGACTCGTCGGGGACCACGATGTGGGCGGTACCAGTCTCCTGCGCCTCGACCACCCCGCCGGGGTTGGCGTCCATAGACAGGGAACCCTGCCCGTCGATGGAGATGACGACGTCGGACATCGCGATCCCGTGCACCTGCACGCCACGGCACTCGCCGGCGACGACCGCGATCTGCGGGATCACGCCGGAGGCCTGGGTCTGCAGGCGCAGGATGCGGGAGTACATGTCCAGGGCGATGATGCCCTCCTTGAGACGGGCGCCCGCACCCTCGTAGAAACCGATCACCGGGGTGCCGGACTTCAGCGCCAGCTCCAGCACCTTAATAATCTTCGCGCCGGTGGTCTCGCCGATCTTGCCCTCAAAGAGGGTCGCATCCTGCGAGAAGATACAGACCGGGCGGCCGTCGATGGTGCCGTGGCCGGTGACCACGCCATCGGTCAGCGGGCGTTCCTTCTCCAGGTCGAAGGCCTTGGAGCGGTGCCGGGCCAGAGCATCGATCTCCACGAAGCTGCCATCATCCAGTAGCGCTTCCACCCGTTCGCGGGCAGTGAGTCGACCGGCGCTGTGGACCGCCCGCACCGCGTCCTCCCCGGCAGGTTGGCGGGATTTCGCCAGGCGATCCTGGAGGTCCGCGATCTTTCCGGCCGTGGTGGACGTGTCATTCTGAGGATTCATGGCACACAGTCTAGATCATGCAGCGGGTCAGTCCCTATGCCACACGAGCTGGGTGGCTGAGGATGGCGGGGTGTGTCCGCGCCGTGTTCTAACATCAAGGGCATGCAAACTTCCCGTGTTCTTCTCGACGCCGCCACCTTGCGCGAGGTGCTGCCCGCCCTCGGCTGTGGGGCCGTGGAGGTGCTCGATCAGACGACGAGCACCAATAGCGTGCTCGCTGAGCAGGTCCGGGCGGCGCTGGCGGCAGGCGAGGAGGTGCCGGAGTTCTCCGTGCTCTTTGCCGAGGAGCAGACGCAGGGCCGGGGGAGGCTGGACCGGGCGTGGGGTGCGCCGCGTAGCAGTCAGCTGATCGTCTCTGTTGCCGCTCGACTGCCGGGGGTGGATGTGGCGACCCGGCTGGGGCTGTTGCCACTGCTGACCGGTGTCGCGGCGGTGGACGCGGTGCGCGCGGTGAGCCGGGCAGCTGGTGCGGAGGTCCCGGCGGAGCTGAAGTGGCCCAATGACGTGATGGTGGACGGCCGGAAGCTCGGCGGGATCCTCGTGGAAGCCGTGCAGCTTGAACCCGAACCGATCGTGGTGATCGGCCTGGGGCTGAACGTGGATCTCCAGCGCTCGGAGCTGCCGGTGCCGCATGCGACTTCCCTGGTTCTGGAGGGCATGCCGGGCGACCAGGAGTCGAGCGAGGGCGGCCCAGCCAACCCCGACATGGCCGATCCGGGTTCGAGCGAGCCAGACCCGGCCGAGCCTGGCCCCGGAGTGCGCACCCGCCTGGCCATCGCGCTGATCGACGAGCTGGTGGGCGGGCTACGCCGCTTCATCCAGCTGGGCGGGGCACCGCAGAGCGTGCTGCCGCGCTACCGACAGGTCGTCGCCACCCTGGGCACGAAGGTCGTGGTCCACCTTCCGGACGGCACGACCACCCACGGCGTCGCCCGAGACGTGGAGGGTACCGGTGCGCTGGTTGTGGACGTCGACGGTGGCGGAGAGCTGGTCGTCGCCGCCGGCGACGTCACCCACCTGCGACCCGCGGAAGGGGAGAGCTGATGGCCTTCGGGAAAATCACCTTCGAACCAGGCGAGCAGATTCTCGCCGAGCTGTGCCCCAACCGTCGCTCCCTGCTCTTCCCCGTGCTGGAGCTGCTGCTGATCACCGGGGTCACCTGGGCACTGATCGGGATGATCGACCACTACCTCGACGCGGAGGCGCTCCGCCTGCTCGGCTATAGCCTCCCCGTGCCCAGCCAGCTGGCGATGCACGTTGGCGAACCGTTCTACGTTGCGGCCCAGTGGGGTCGGCGCGCGCTGGTGGTGCTGTGGCTCTTCCTGGCCTGGCGGCGCTGCGGGCGCCAGATGATCTTCCGCGCCCGCAGCCGGATGATGCTCACCAACGAGCGCCTCATCACCGCCACCGGGCACTGGCGCAGCCAGACTGCCCAGGTGCCGCTGGAGTACATCGTGGACGCTCGGGCGAAGGGCTCCACCGTCTCCGTGTTCGTGATGGGAACCCGCAATCCGATCGTGCTGCGGGACGTGCCCTATGCCAAACGCTTCGTCCGGCTGATCCGCAGTTACACGCGGGCACTATGATTGGCCGTGTGAAAGATTCAGCTCATTCTTCTGCACCATCCGCTTCCAATCCCAACGCCGAGGCCGGCATGACCCGCGCTGCTGACTGGTCCATCGCCCGGGCGGCTGCCCACGCGCCGGGCGCCCCATTGGTGACCATCATCGGCGATGGCCAGCTGGCCCGCATGATGCAGCAGGAGGCCGTGGAACTGGGCCTGTCTGCCCGCGTGCTTGCCGGCTCCGCCGACTCTTCTGCCGCGCAGGTCACCGCGGACGTCGTGCTGGGGGACTACACCAATAAGGCACACGTCGCGGAGGTCTCCAAGGATGCCGATGCCGTGACCTTCGACCATGAGCACGTGCCAAACGAGTTCCTCGACGAGCTCATCGCCGCGGGCATCAACGTCCAGCCGCAGCCGAAGGCCCTGATTAATGCGCAGGACAAGCTGATCCAGCGCCAGCGCCTCTCCGAGTTGGGCGCCCCGGTCCCGGCCTTCACCGCCATCGCGAACACCGAGGACGCCGCCGCCTTCTGGGGTACCACCGGCGGCAAGGTCTGCCTCAAGGCCCGCCGCGGCGGGTACGACGGCAAGGGCGTGTGGTTCCCGGATTCCGAGGCCGAGCTCAACGAGCTGGTCGCCGAGCTGCTGGACAAGGGCGTGCCGCTGATGGCCGAGGAGAAGGTCGAGCTTGTCCGCGAGCTCTCCGCCCTGGTCGCCCGCACCCCGTCGGGGGAGGCGAAGGCCTGGCCGATCACCGAGTCCGTCCAGGAGCGCGGCATCTGCGTGGAGGCCGTCGCCCCAGCCCCGGGCCACGACGGAGAGGTCCTCAACCAGGCCCGCGAACTGTCCCGCACCATCGCCACCGAGCTGGATGTCACCGGCGTGCTCGCCGTCGAGCTCTTCGAGTTCCGCGACGCCGAGGGTTCGCTGGCGATCAGCGTCAACGAGTTGGCCATGCGCCCGCACAACACCGGGCACTGGACCCAGAACGGTTCCGTGACCAGCCAGTTCGAGCAGCACCTGCGCGCAGTGCTGGACCGCCCGCTGGGCAGCACAGATCTCACCGCGCCCGCCACGGTCATGGCCAATGTGCTGGGGAACGACGATGCCGACCCGGCCATGCCGATGCACGAGCGGATGGACCAGGTGTGGCGCCGCTTCCCGGCGGCCAAGATCCACATGTACGGCAAAGACTGGCGCCCGCGTCGCAAGATCGGGCACGTGAACCTCTCCCTGCCCGCAGGCCAGCCCGCGACCGACGAAGCGGTGGCACAGCTGCGCCGCGACGCCCGCCTGGCCGCGGACTTCCTCGTCGCCGCCGAGTGGTCCGACGGCTGGACCGAAGCCTAGAAACCGATCAGCCCCAGGAGGCACATAACATGACTAGCAACAAGAACTCTGCCCCCACCGGCCCGCAGGTCGGCCTGATCATGGGCTCCGATTCCGACTGGCCGACCGTCGAACCCGCCGCAGAGGTGCTGGCCGAGTTCGGCATCCCGATGGAGATCGGCGTGGTCTCCGCGCACCGCACCCCGGAGCGCATGCTGGATTACGCGCGCGAGGCGCACAAGAACGGCGTGAAGGTCATCATCGCCTGCGCTGGGGGTGCTGCGCACCTGCCGGGCATGGTTTCGGCAGCCACGCCGCTGCCGGTCATCGGCATTCCACGTGCTCTGAAGAACCTCGATGGCCTGGACTCGTTGCTCTCCATCGTGCAGATGCCGGCGGGCGTGCCGACCGCCACCGTCTCCATCGATGGTGCGAAGAACGCTGGCCTGCTGGCCGTCCGCATGCTCGCGGTGGCTGACCCGGAGCTCATGGAGCGCATGGTGAAGTACCAGGAGGATATGCGCGATAGCGTCATGGAGAAGGACGCCGCCTTGAAGCGCAAGCTCCTCGGCGAGTAGTTTCCAGCTGCCGCAAAGCTGGGCCTCGCAGCTCAGCAACGCCATCGCCGGGCCTCGCAGCTCGGCCAGGAAAGGCAAAAAGCGCCCCTCGGGGCGCTTTTTCTTTGTGCTCTCCAGGGGCGCTCTAGTACTCCCGGTAGCGGCGGTAGCGACGCCACACCAGCCAGCTCAGCAGCAGTAGGACCGCGAAGAATACACCGGGCCAGGGGGAGGGCTCGGGCTGGAAGACATTCCACACCGCCTGCACCCCGGCCAGCAGGGTGAAAAAGCCCACGAAGCCCAGGGCGGACTCCCAAACCAGCTTCTTGCGCTGGCCGTCCGGATCCACCTCGCCGGCTGTGGCGCCACTCCGGGCAGATTCGCCGGTGCGCCCGCCCGCTCCACCGGCGCGCTCGTCCAGCCCGCTGGCAGCCCCGCCGACTGGCCGGTCCTCGCGCGTGCCCCGCGCCACGTCCTCAGGTTTCGACACGTTCAACCAACCCCTACTTCACGCCACCGGCGGTCAGCCCGGAGACGATGCGGCGCTGGAAGACCAGCACCATCACGACCAGCGGCACCGTCACCAGCGCGCCGGCGGCCATCGTCGCCGCGTAGGGGAACTCGTAGGCCGAGGCCCCGGAGAAGCGGGCGATCGCCACGGTCACCGGCTCCACGGCGGGGGTGGACAGCTGCTTGGCGAGCATGAACTCGTTCCAGGTCGCGATGAACGCCAGGATGGCCGTCGTAAACAGGGCGGGCGTGGCCAGCGGAAGAATGACCTTCCGGAAAGCCAGGCCACGGGAGGCGCCGTCCACGCGGGCGGCCTCCTCCAGCTTCCACGGCAGCTCGCGGAAGAAGCTGGTCAGCGTGTACACCGTCAGCGGCAGCACGAAGGAGATATTCGGGATGATCATCGCCTGGTAGGTGCCGATCCACTCGATCTTGGAGAAGAGCTGGAACAGCGGGGTGACCAGCGCGATGCCCGGGAACATCGAGGCCGCCAGGATGATGCCCGTGACCAGCCCCTTGCCGCGGAAGTCCACGCGGGCCAGGGCGTAGGCGGTGAACACGCCCACCGTGAGCGCGATCGCGGTGGTCGCGGCACCGATGATCAGTGAGTTGCCGATCGCCCGGAGGAAGTTATTGCCGGCGTCGGTGGCCAGCGCGTCGCGGAAGTTCTCCAGCGTCAGGTGGCTGGGCAGCGGGTTGGTGGAGAAGGTGTAGCGCTTGTCGCGCAGGGCGGTGACCACCATCCAGTAGAACGGCGCGAGACCCCACGCCAGGATCACTATGACGGCGAGGTAGTTGCGCAGAGTCTGGGTTGCCTTCTTCATCGCTGTCCTCCCGTCGCTGCGGTATCTACGGTGTGCGCGCCCTGCGCGCCCGCTGCGTTGCCCTTGTCGGGGACGTCGCCGCGGTCGGTCTCAGCCTTCTGCTCGTTCTTCTTCGTGGCGACGCTCCCGCCGCGCAGCCTGCTCAGCAGAGACTTCTTTGGCTTGCTGCCAGCATCCTGGGTTCCGCCGATATCGGCGCCCAGGAACCTCACCATCACGTATGCCACCCCGAAGATCAGCAGGAAGATGAGGGTGGACAGGGCGGAGGCTGAGTTGTAGTTGCCCTGCTTGGTATCCGTGATCACCAGCTGGCTGATCACAGCAGTGGGGGAGTTGGAGGACTCGGAGATCATGATGACCGGCAGGTCGTACATGCGCAGCGCGTCCAGGGTGCGGAAAAGCACCGCGACCATCAGCGCCGGGCGGACCAGCGGCAGGGTGATCTGGGTGAACTGCTGCCACTTGGAGGCCCCATCCACGCGGGCGGCCTCGTAGACACCCTGCGGGATCATCTGCAGGCCCGCGAGGATCAGCAGCGCCATGAAGGGTGCGGTCTTCCACACGTCCGCGATGATCACCGCGAAGCGGGCGGCCCACGGGTCGGTGGTCCAGTGGATCTGGGTGCCGAGCAGGGAGTTGATGATGCCCTGGTCGGCGAAGATGAACTGCCAGAGCTTCGCGGTCACGGCGGTGGGGATCGCCCAGGGCACGAGTACGGCGGCGCGCAGCAGGCCGCGGCCGAGGAAGCTGCGGTTCATCACCAGTGCCATCCACAGGCCCAGCAGGGTCTCCAGGCTGACGGTGACCACTACGAAGAAGAGGGTGATGCCGAGCGCGGGGTAGAAGTCCGTCGGCAGCATGCCGGAGGTGCACTCCACCACGGTGCCGTTCGAGCTCATGCAGCGCTGGGCGATCCACGTGAGGTAGTGGTCGAAGCCTGCGAAGCCACCCTCCACGAACATGCCGGTGTCCGGGTCGAGGTGCCGGTTGGCCTGGAAGGAAAGATAGATGGCCCGCAGGATTGGGTAGCCGATGACCAGGGCCAGCAGCAGCATGGCCGGGCCGACGAGCCAGACTGCGCGCAGGTCACGGCGTGGCTTGCTGGGGTGCGTCGCCTTCGCCTTTCTGCCGCGCGGCGCGGTGCCCGGTGCAGGCGCCTGGTCGGCCGGTGCCGCCGATGTCGGCGAGGTGCTCACAGGCTTTCTCCTTTTGCCGTTGACGGGCCCGCCGGGGACACCGGCGGGCGGGTTGCATAAAAAGCATAGTCGCCATCCCCGACAGGAATGGCGAGGCGGCCGCCACATCATGGTGATGTGGCGGC
>NZ_KV823518.1:0-6731 GCF_001815965.1 Corynebacterium sp. HMSC22B11
TGAACCAGAAGCAAACCGGAGAAAAACTCACGATAACTTCTCTGTTCACCAAAGACAGTGATAAGAAAACAAGACCGAAAGGGAAATCCAACCACCCGGCATCAGCGCCGGCGACCTTGCAGATCAATAATCTACACACAGCCCACAACAAACACAAAACCCCAGGTCAGAGTTCCTTCCGACCCAGGGTGTTGGTGCTTATGTCCCGCGTTGAGCGGTGTCCGACTGCGCTATTAGCGCTCCACGCGGCGAATGTCCGCGCCGAGACTACGCAGCGTGCCCACGAAGTCCTCGTAGCCACGATCGATGTGATAGACGTCGTGGACCTCGGTCTCACCATCGGCAATCAGCCCGGCGAGCACCAGCCCCACCCCGGCACGGATATCCGAGGACCACACCGGTGCAGACGACAACTGACGTCCTCCCCTAATAACCACGTGGTGACCATCGACGCTGGCGTCCGCGCCAAGACGGACGAGCTCGTCGACGAAGCGGAAGCGGGATTCGAAGATGTTCTCCGTGATCACGCTCATTCCCTCCGAGGCCACGCAAAGCGCGATCGCCATCGGCTGCAGATCAGTCGGAAAGCCGGGGAAAGGAAGAGTCTGATAATCCACCGCGGTGGGCTTAGATTCCTGCACCACGCGGAAGCCAGTCGGGTAGGTCTCCACGCGTGCGCCGGCGAGCTTGAGCTTCTCCAGCGGAAGGTGCAGGTGCTGCGGGTCGATGCCGCCAACGGTGACGTCCCCCTGGGTGATCGCCGCAGCATACGCCCACGTGCCGGCGACGATGCGGTCACCGACCACCTCGTGCTCGACCGGGTGCAGCTTCTCCACCCCGGTGACGGTGATGACGTTCGATCCCCCGCCCTCGACCTTCGCGCCCATTTCGTTGAGCATGTTGCACAGGTCGACGATTTCCGGTTCGCGGGCCGCGTTATCCAAAACGGTGACGCCATTAGCCAGAACCGCTGCGGTCAAGATGTTCTCCGTCGCTCCGACCGAGGGGAAGTCGAGCTTGATTTCAGCTCCGTGCAGGCCACTGGTCTCTGCAACCACGCAACCGTGCTCAATGCGGGTGGTGGCTCCGAGCGTCTCCAGTCCGGTCTGGTGCATATCGAGGGGGCGGGAGCCGATGGCGTCGCCGCCGGGGAGAGCGACTCGCGCACGGTGGCAGCGTGCGGTCAGTGGGCCAAGGACGGCGACGGATGCGCGGAACTGGCGGACAGCGTCGAAGTCGGCGTCGTGATTGATCTCCGCCGGGACGTCGATGACGACGGTGCCGCCGTCGAGCTCGACGTCGCAGCCGAGGCCCCGAAGGACGTCCGCCATGTAGGGGACGTCCGAGATCTGCGGGCAGTTCTTCAGGACGGTCCGGCCCTCGGCGAGCATGGCGGCGCTCATGAGCTTAAGCACGCTGTTTTTCGCGCCGCTGACTTTCACTGCGCCCTGCAGCCGGGCGCCTCCATTCACCACAAAACTGTCGTTCACAACAGCCAAGGATACGCGTTAAAACCTTCCAGAGCTGCCGACCGACGCCCCGTGGCGTGTGGCCCGGATATCAAGCGGGACGGCGGAGGCTCCGCGTGACCACTGTGTTTTTAAAGCAGAGCGGTGTTTTAAGGCAGGGCGCCGATGCGGCGGGCAGCATTAACGGCCTCATAGCGGGTGTGGGCACCAAGCTTGCGCATGACGGAGCGCAGGTAGCTCTTCACGGTTTCCGCGCCGATGCCCATCTCCTCCGCGGCCTCGACGTTCGTGTGGCCGAGGGCGACGCAGGACAGGACGTCCAGCTCGCGGGCAGACAACTTGGTGGTCTGCTTGACGCGGACTGGGGAGACCATCTGGGTGCACAGTGCCTCCAGGTCGCGGCGAAGGGTCTCGTCCTCCACTCGGCTGGCGAGCATGCGCAACTTGGAGTGGGTTGCGCGGACCTGCTCCCATTCGGCGCTATTCAACGAGCCGGAGGGCTTCGGGGCATCCTCGGCGGACTTGCCTTCCGAGGCTGCCTGCGCGGGCTCACCGGAGGCACGCTCGCGCATCGCCTCGGTGATAGCGAGCTCCTGCTCGAGGCAGCGGGCGGTCATGGTCACTTCCTCCAGGACCTTATCCCCCAGGCGAGCTCGGGAGTGGATGCCGGCGTAAAGAACGCCCCGTAGCGAACGGCTCACGATCACTGGCACGGCAACGAGCGAGTGCAGGCCTTCATCGCAAATGAGGGAGTCGTACTCGTGGCTGATGGCCTTGGCTCGGGTGTAGTCGGAGACACCTACCGGACGCCGGGTGGCCATAACGCGTCCACCGACGCCTGCTGCGCTGACCACCTCGAGGTTTTCCAACGCGGGGGTACGAAGCCCGATCCAGTTGACGATCTGGAGCTTCTTCGGGCTTTTGACTTCCCCGTACATGGTGACGGGGATTGCCGTTTGCGCCTTGAGGTAGTCCAGAGCCTTCTGGACTGCCTGATCGTCATCGCTAAGACGCCGCTTTTCCACGGATCACTCCCTTGTGCGTGGGAAGTCCACCGCGCAGGGCGCGGCGCTTCCCCAGCGACCAACCACGAGCACCGGTTTAGCGCGGCCGATGCTCCTGGCACTGTTACTCAGCGGCCCGGCCGGCGCGGGGCGCCAAAACGGGCCGAAGTTTTTCCACCAAACACTCCCCCTTTTAGGGGCTAGCAGGTAGTCAAGCAAAGTATAGATCACCCGCTAACTACCCCCAAAATCCCCCCGATAAAGCGAAAACCGCCCGTACGCCAAGCCCTTCATCAGGGAACGCACAGGCGGTTAGCAGGATCCATACGCTGGACCCCACTCACCCGGTTCTTCACGCTAGCGGCGGGATAGCCCCTCCGCTTCGATGCGCGCCAAGCCCTTGTCGATGGTGTTATCCGCATCGCCCAGGATCTTGCGCGCGATCATGCCGCCGACCATCGGAACTGGGACACTCACGTCCACCGATACTTCGATAACAACGTCGCTGGACTGCGGGTCCTTGCGCTGAGGCGTGTAGGTGAAGAGCATGCGCATCTCCCCCAGCCCCTGCGGGAGGGGCATGGCGGTTTCGGCCACGCAGGTCTCCCCCGTCAGCGGTTCCACCGTGGTGGTCTGCTGGAGACGCATCGGCTGTTTCGGCTGCCCCTCGCCCGACTCGCCCGCAGCCCCGTCGGCCGCCTCGGCAGCCGCCCCGGCGCCTTCGGCTGCAGCTCCTGCAGGTGTGATCTCGACCTGAAGCTGGGCTGTGACCTGCCCCTCCGGAGTCCGGGCGATGTCCGAGTCGACAATCTCGACCGTGGAGCCATCTGTGGGCTGGTCTACGTGCAGCAGGTACTCCTCGCTGCTCAACACTCCGTGCGCCTCTGCTGGCGAGAGCGCGATCGTCCTCTTGAAGGTCTTCTTCTTAGCCATGTTTCCTAGTGTGCCCCGTCGTTTTCTCAAAGCCTAAGCCCGCTCACCCCGCAACCGCCGGACGAACGGCGATCCTTAGCGGTGCTGCCACTCCGGCTTGCGCTTCTCCACGAAGGCGGCCATGCCTTCCTTCTGATCCTCCGTGGCAAACAGGGACCAGAACGCATCGCGCTCGCTGAGCAGCCCTTGGCGCAGGGTGGTCTCGTAGGCGGCGTCCACCATGTCGGTCGCGGCGGTGGTAGCAACCTTGGACATGCCCGCAACCTTGGCGGCGACTTCCTGGACCGCTTCGTCGAAGCCCTCGACGGGCAGCACGCGGGATACGAGGCCGGAGCTCTCCGCTTCCTGTGCATCCATCATGCGGCCTGTGAGGATCAGATCCATCGCCTTAGCCTTGCCCACCGCGCGGGTCAGGCGCTGGGTGCCACCCATGCCCGGGATGATGCCCAGGGTGATTTCCGGCTGGCCGAACTTGGCCTTCTCGCTCGCCAGCAGGATGTCGCCGATCATTGCGACCTCGCAGCCGCCGCCGAGCGCGAAGCCGTTGACAGCCGTGATGATTGGGGTGGAGACCTGCGCGACGCGCTCCCACTCCAGGAACATCTTCTTCTGACGGATCTCGGGGTAGGTCTCGGACTGCATCTGCTTGATGTCAGCGCCCGCGGCGAAGGCTTTATCGCTGCCAGTGATGACAATTGCGCCGATATTCGGATCCTGATCGAAGCCCTCAACCGCGTCCACAACGGCGTGCATGAGCTCGCTGTTGAGCGCGTTGAGCGCCTCCGGGCGATTGAGCTGGATCGTGGCGACGCGGTTATTGGTGCTGGTGAGGATGACGTTCTCGCTCATCGTGACCTCTCTTCTTCTGGGGTATGCGGATGAAGCTGTTTCGCTGTTTTCTTCCGCTGCCCATTGTGCCCATTTTTGTTAGGGACGTCACCAGCTTGGCCAATTCCCGTCTTCACCATTGCCTCACAACCCCAAGGGCGGGTATCATAACGGGTAGACAGATCAGTCTATTTCACTTCAGGCTGATTCGCAACCAGGAAAGGTAAACCAGAAAAATGGCAAAGATTTACGAGAACATCACCGAACTCATCGGCAATACTCCGCTGGTCAAGCTCAACAAGCTCACCGAGGGTTACAAGGCTGATGTGCTGCTGAAGATCGAGGCCGCCAACCCAGGCAACTCCGTGAAGGACCGTATTGGTCTGGCTATCGTTCAGGCTGCCGAGGACGCCGGCGAGCTCAAGCCGGGTGGCACCATTATCGAGGCAACCTCCGGTAACACCGGTATCGCACTGGCCATGGTCGGCGCGGCTCGCGGTTACAAGGTTGTGCTCACGATGCCAGAGACGATGTCTAACGAGCGTCGCATCATGCTGCGCGCTCTTGGCGCCGAGCTGGTGCTCACCCCAGGTTCCGCCGGCATGCAGGGCGCTGTCGATAAGGCTAATGAGCTGGTCGAGTCCACCGAGAACTCCATCCTGGCTAGCCAGTTCAAGAACCCGGCCAACCCGAAGAAGCACTACGAGACCACGGGCCCGGAGATCTTCGAGGACACCGACGGCAAGGTGGATATCTTCGTCGCCGGCATCGGCACCGGTGGCACCATCTCCGGCGCCGCGAAGTACCTGAAGGAGAAGAAGGAGAGCATCGAGATCGTCGGCGTCGAGCCGGAGGATTCCCCGCTGCTGACCGAGGGCCGCTTCGGCCCGCACAAGATCCAGGGCCTGGGCACCAACTTCTTCCCGGAGACCCTCGATAAGGATGTCCTCGATCGCGTGATCGACGCTCCGCTCGAGGAGGCCGTGAAGACTGCCCGCGAGCTCGCGGTCTCCGAGGGCATCCTGGGCGGCATCTCCGGCGGCGCAGCCGTCTGGGGCGCACTGCAGGAGGCTCAGAAGCCGGAGAACGAGGGTAAGACCATCGTCGCGATCCTGCCGGACTTCGGTGAGCGCTACGTCTCCACCCTGCTCTTCGAGGACCTGCGCGACTAACAGAGGCAATCATCCGGGCTCATTCGAACCCCGGATCCAGCCCGCTCAACCTCTGCACGCCACCGCCGTTGGCATCCGGAATTAAAGTTTCGGGAATACGCCACGGCGGTGGCGTGCTGCATATGATGAGTATGCTTCCCTCCAACTGATGAAATGGCCCGCTGGGACACCCAACCCGGCAGCACAGGGAGCAAAAAATCGATGTGAAGAAAGAGGATCGCGCGTGAGCATTTTTGCCACGATCCGGGAGGATCTGAAGAACGCCCGCCTGCACGACCCCGCCGCACGAGGCGATCTGGAAAATGCCATCGTGTACTCCGGGCTCCACGCCATTTGGGCGCACCGCGTGTCCCACAAGATGTGGAAGCGCGGCTGGAAGGGGCCAGCGCGAATCCTGGCGCAGTTCACCCGCTTCCTGACGGGCATCGAAATTCACCCTGGTGCGACGATTGGTCGGCGCTTCTTCATCGACCACGGCATGGGCATCGTCATCGGCGAGACGACGGAGATTGGCGACGACGTCATGCTCTACCACGGGGTGACCCTCGGCGGACAGGTGCTGACTCAGACGAAGCGCCACCCAACGATCGGAAACGGTGTCACTGTGGGCGCGGGCGCGAAGGTGCTGGGCCCGATCACGATTGGCGATAACTCCGCCATTGGTGCCAACGCCGTCGTGACGAAGGACGCGCCCGCTGACTCGATCCTCACCGGTATCCCGGCGAAGGTGCGCCCGCGCCAGAAGGACCAGCGCACCCCGCTGGTGGACGCGGTGCACTGGGTCGCGGAAATGCAGAAGAGGAGCCCCGCCGAGGGATCGGGCGACGCGGGAAAAAATACCGCGAATGAGCCCCCGAGCGCGGCCGGTGGCGACGGCTCGAAGGCCGCCCCGTCAAGCCCCGATAACGACGTCGACGGCGCCGTCTAGGACCTACTCGACGACGAGGTCGCCGTAATCGTCCTGGTTCTTCTCGACGAATCCCGCCACGGCCGAGCAGGTCGGGCGAACCTTCAGCCCCTCCTCGCGGGTGGCATCCAATGCCGCTGCGATGAGGGGCTTTGATAGTCCCTGGCCCCGGAATGCCGGGTCCACGACGGTGTGATTGAAGTCGCGGACGCCGTCGGTGTCCTCGAATGCGGCGAAGCCTGCCTGCTCGCCGTCCACCTCAATGACGAAGCGGTCGGCTTCCTTGCGGACCTGTCGCTGGGAATCGGATGCGGTCATGGCAATCCCCTTTCGCTGGGTTGGATTCGCCCACCGCGCGGGGCAGGCCTTGAACCTGCGATTTTAGGGTTAAGGGTCAAAAAGTGTGTCCGGAATCGCC
>NZ_KV823519.1:0-9047 GCF_001815965.1 Corynebacterium sp. HMSC22B11
TTCAATCGTGGCGCATTAACCGCTTGATCCCGCCATGTATCCCCACTATTTATTTTTTCCGTTTTTCGGAGTACATCGGGAGCTACAACTGCGGACCAGCTCTGTGTGAACTAGATGAGAAGGCGCAGCAGCGAATCATCGACGCTGGACAGTTGGTGCTGCGGGCACGCGAGCGGCACCCCCAGCGGTCACTCGCGGAGCACTACAACCCGTTATCGATGGACCCAATTCTGCTCAAGGCTCACAACAACTTGGACCGGGAAGTCGATAAGGCTTTCGATGTGGCACGCAAACTCACCAACGAGCGCCAGCGCCAGGAGCTACTGTTCGCCAGCTACGGGGAGTTGGCGAGGGGCTATGTCTCCTCGCTTTCATCAAAATCGAAACCACCAGCAGGGTCGTTCCCCGTGCAGGTGATTTTGATCGGTCCCGCTGCTGGGTGTAGAACCCTGTCGCTGGCAACGCCGGGAACTATGACTGTGCCCGACGAGAACACGTCACTGCCATAACGCGGCTCACGGTAGACGAACATGGGTCGTTCACTACTACTGGTGGATTTCGGTTTTGGTGGTGGGGGGATTACCGCCGCCGGCCTCGATTTTTCCGTTGAGGAGGGCGTTGACTACTTCCCGATTGTGAAATGGGCCGATGGCGCAGTGGAGAGGAACCAGTCACCTGGAAGAGATCGATCCAGTCGCTGGTGTGCAATCTGGGAGGTAGGGTTGCGGGGTCGATTCCTCGCGAGCGCAACCATGATTGTGTCTCTGAACGTGATGAAAACAACCCTGCCCTTCGGAGAATTTCCCCTATCCCGCGTCCCCGGGCGGTGAAAACGGTGTGCACCATCGCCTGAAAGGCTTTGCGTTGCTCTATCGGGATCTTCGGGTCACCCACCCGGCGGATCACTAAGATCCCCCCGTCAACGTTTGGCTGTGGCCGGAAAGCAGACCTTGGTACTCGGGAACCAAGGTGAAACGTGAACCATGGGGACCACTGAGCCGTCATCATCGTGCTTGCACCTACCCCGGCCCGGCGGCGAGCGACTTCCCACTGCATGAGGAGTACAGCGTCAGTCCATGCCGGCGCATGCAACAACTTTCGAAGAATGGCAGTGGTGAGGTGAAAGGGAATGTTTCCCACAATGACGCAGGGAGTGGCGGGTAACGGGAAGTTGAGGAAATCATCATGGACCACTTCGACCGACGCCGAGGCGGTCTTTTTTGTGAGTTTGGCAGCTAGTTTTGCGTCTACCTCAACTGCCGTTATTGCCCTCCCCAAGTGGGATATCGGGTGAGTGAGGGCACCGCTTCCTGGCCCGATCTCAATGATGGGGCCGGAGGTTTGTTTTACAAGATCGACGATGGAGTTGATGATCTTGTGGTCTGTGAGAAAATTTTGGCCATGTTCGTGACGGCCGTATCCGTATGTAGACATCAGGTGTGCTCCGTGGAGTTGAAACGGAGCCGGGCATGGCAAATGGCCGCCCGGCTAAAGGACCGGAGCGGTTTCTAACCTGCGGGAGGGAGAAAACCGCCTTAGCGGCTGGTGAGCGGCCGCATGAAAACGGAACCTGAAATCAACATGGGCCTATCGTATCCAATTAATTTCGCAGGGTCCAATACGGTGAGAAAAAAGACAACCGCACCGCAACAGTGCAAGACCTCTCTGGATTGGAATTTGTCCTACCTTCGGCTCGTCGTACAGACGCCACTGGCGTATTTTGTCTCTGGGCAACGAGGGGGAGTTACCCCCACCTCCGGATGTTTTTAAGGTGCACCCCTTATTACGCTGTGGTGCGGGAGTAGTTTTGTCCGACTGATCGGACTACCCACCGACGTGGGGCGGGTAGTTCGAGGTCCCAGCAGATGATCGCGTCGATTTCGCCGCGTTCAAAGGATGCCACCATGGCGTCGTAGTCGGGGCGAGCCACATTCTTCTTTGACGCGGAAATGGACTGATCGACGTAGTTATGTCCTATGTCCAACGTCCAAGCCACGCTGCTTTGCAATGGCTTCACAGTCCTGACGCTGCCGGTCGATGGTGAGGCCATCCACGTCAGCGTCTCGCGAGATACGAAGGTAAATAGGAGCGCGTGTTGCCAAACGCTTTTAATAAGACCCTTAGCTAACATTGAACTTAAACTCGACCACGTTCCGTAGCCGAATAACCTTTGGAGCCGCGCCGTCAGTTAGCAGAGATGTGGCACCGCAGCGCCTAGGCAAGAGGAGGCAGATGAGTATCGACGATATCGCGGACCACGTCGATGTCGACGCCGAAATACTGGTGCACCAGGATGTTGCGGAAATCCCGAATCTGAGGCCAGACGATCTCAGGGTGCGCGCCGGTGATCTCATCGGGAAGATGGTTCACGGCTTCGCCGGACTGCGACTCACAGCGGCACCGCCTCGGCGAGCGTCGAAGCGGATACCGGGTGCCTGAGCAACTGGGCAGGAAACACGTCGATGCCATCGCGCCCGAACAGAGCGCGACTCTCCTCGAGCAGACCAGACGCACGCATCAGGAGACGTCCCTCCGCAGGGTCCATCCCGACGAGGATGTCGATGTCCGATCCTGCAGACGCGGTGCCGCGCGCGACGGACCCGAACAACTTCGGGATGGTCGCGCCGTACCGATCGATGAGCACCTGGAACTAGTCAAGACGCGCAACGAGAATCCCGCGTAGGGCAAGCGTCTCAGGCGTCATGACGGTCTCAGACATGCTTCCGGGGGAAACGGGCCCGGCAGCACGTCGACATGGAGCTTTGACATTGAAGCGGAACTCCACCGCGTTCTTAAGGGCCGACGACATTCTCCCGTCTCACCGCCGCACCAGGCGGCACTGACGCGCTGCCACCACTTACAGCCGGTCGTCTCGCCCGCCCGCCATGACGCACTCAACGAACGAGCGATAGAGCAGGCTTACACGCGTCCCGCACTAAACGACCGGGCAGCAGCGTCACGGAGGTTCCGAAGTAGCGGCTATCGCAGTGCACCTAAGGGTTTGGTGAGGGAACCAGCCATTCGGCAGCGGTACGGAACGTAGCCCTCAGTTGCGGGTGCTCCCGCACGATCTCTCGCTGTCGCTCCGCCGGCAACCCGAGCTCGTGCAAGACGTTGAGGATTACGACCGCGGTCGTCACCTCGACGACGGCGATCAGCTCCTCGATGGAATGGTTGGGCGTTCTGCCCTCGTGCGCGAGGTCGTTGCGGGCGCGCGTCGTCCACTTCGCCCAATGGTCGACATCCGGTAAGAGCTGTGCGATCGCTTCCTGATCGGGTCGCGCGGCGAGGGCATGGAGCCGATCACGGAGGGTCGGGTCGTTGCGGATCGCCCCCTTGAACCTGTTTCGGTGCTCATCGGGAACCTGCGCCAGCATCGCCTCTCGCATCGCCCTGAACTCCGCGTTGGGGAACGGTTTCTCGTCGATGCGGAGGTTGCGGTGCAACACCTCGGCAGCACCGACTGCCGTCAGAAGATTGTTCTCAACAAAACGGGCCGGTGCGTAGCGCAAGCCCAAGATCATGTTTGTCGCTGCCTCCAGGCGGCCATGGGCCTCGCACCATCGGGGCATGACCTCCTCAAATGGGATCGTGCCGCAGGTGAAGAACATTCGGTGGTGATCGACGGCTTTCGCGTCGTGTTTTCCAAGCGCGGCCGGTGAGTAGAGCACATCGGCACGTCGGCGCGGCAGCGGGCGGCCATCAGGGAAGTGCGACTCGGTCCCGGCAACTTCCAGTCGGAGCCAGATCACTCCGGCCGCGCGATGCGTCGCCAGGGAGATCAGGTCCTGCACCAGGCTCGCCTCCTGCAGAGCAACACTCAGAGAGAATGGTTCGGCTGGCACGACGCAGATGGACACCGTGTCCCGCACACGTCCGACGCTTCCTCCCTTGCGCTGGTCGAAGAATGGAAGCGTGTGCGTGTGCTGAAGGCGATACTCAGTGTCGTCGACCACGACCGATTGCGCCTTGACCGGCTTCACCGAGATACGCCCGGTTCCGTCGATCTTGCCGTCGGGAGCCCCGAGGGAACCATCGAACACAGAAGACGCCGCCCAGAGACTCAGATCCTCGACTGAGACTTCTGCCCTAGCGAACGCCGGATCCGCGTCACCGCTGACATGCGCGCCGATGATGGCGACCGTCGCGGTCACGGTCTGCTTATCAGGGCTCGCCACTCGCGCACCCATGGTCCTTCTGGTGCTCCTAGGAACACAGCCGAGCAGTGTGATCTCCCTGAGCTCGGCCACACCGTGCATGACTTCCCAGGTGCGGGTTCCTTCGTGAACAGCAGTCCATCCAGACGAGTCCGTCGTCAAGATCCGATCCTCGAAGGTGCCGATCAGCGACAGAGAGAGACCATCTTCCGGGTCGTACCGTAGGACACCCGGGACCTTCTCGCTAGGGGCTTCCGGCAGCCACCACACGCCAGCCCACTCGCCGACCTTGTCGAGGTTGAGAGGATCATTAGGCATCGTGCTCCCGGTCCGGGCTCCTTCCTGTCTTGCGGCCAGATGTCAGGTCGAAAATCTTTACTCCACCACATGCCCCCCACGTAGGACAATCTACAGCGAGATCATGGTCAACTGAGATCGGATGCGGCGACTGGCACACAATCGCAGTTCGACGCGACGGCACAGCCCTCGCAACTGGCAACAATCAGCGAGGGCAGACCGACGTCGCCCGGTGGACACACGTGTCCGGGGTCTCTGCCGGCTACCTGCACACCGTCGGCTTACACGAAGACGGCACCGTCGTCGCCGTCAGCGACGACAGCAGAGGCCAGTGCGAGGTGTCATCGTGGAGAAGCATCACCCCAGTGGCGGCCGGCTCCGTCCATACGCCCGCGCTGAGCCAGACCGGAAGGGTCTTCGGAACGGGCGACAACCAGTTCGGCCAGTGCGATGTCCAGTCATGGACCGGCATCACAGCGATCGCAGCCGGAGCGAGACACTCGCTCGGGCTGCGCGCCGACGGAACAGTCGTGGCTGCGGGCGACCACACCGAGCAGCAATGCAATGTCAACGCCTGGGCCGCTCGACCACAGATGAACTGAAGTCCAGCGTGCCCGATAATCGGCCGTCGATCACACGTTGAATCTAAACTCCACCGAGTTCCGGCACATAGGTACATCTGAACACGGGGTTCACGTGCTCCCCCTCCCCACGGTCAGTGCTCGCTACTGATCAGGGGACACAGGCTCACCCTCGACGTGGGTCAGCCTGCAGGACGCCACGAAGGAGGTACCGCGCCATCACGCCGGCAGGGAACCCGGCTGAGACGCCACATACTAGGGATCTGAAGAGGGCTCAACCATGCCAGCGGTCGGCCCCTATTCCTTCGCGAGCACGGCGTTATCCGTCAGGCAGAAGTCATCGTTGATCTTGATGACCAGCGCAACGAGTAGGCGGAGCGCTGTTAGATACGTGTGGCGGTGAACGCGGTCGTCGTCACCGTCTGCCTGTGATCCATGGAGGTAGCGGTTGCGCAGGCTAGGTCCGTTGCTGAACTCCTTATCGTTAAGGAAGTAGTTGAAGTAGCTGACCTCCGCGGCGCTGAGCAGCGTTGATCGATGCACCAGCCATCCGGCGCTCACCATCTCGTCAATGGCTTTCTGGCCGGCCGCCGAATGATGGAGACAGCTCGTCACCTCGTACTCCCAGAGTTCCTTGAGCACATGCAATTGTGGCGCGCTTGCAAACGCAATTCGGTCACGATCTCCGGTCAGGATGCCCTTCTCGACCAGGAAGTCGATGTTGCGCTGTTGGTACTCGTGGAACTGGTCGTAGGCGATGTCATTGGCGATGACCAAGTGGAGGAAGCTCTCTGCCTCCAGATCGCTGCTGATGTGCACCAATCCGGATTGGTCCGAGAAGAGCAGGTGCTGAATTCCTTGGATGTCCGCGTTGTTGGCAACGTAGGCGTACTTATCCACAACCTGACTCGGGATGTCGCCGTAGGAAAGCTGCTCCGATGTGATTGTCAGTAGCTCCGGGTCAACCTCGCCGTAGTCGACATGCAGCGTGAACTGCTTGAGGACGCTCTCCATCTCTGAGAACAGATGGCGGCTCTTCTCAAGGTAGGTAGCGGTCGGGCTGGAGGCGCGGTACTTCAGCCCCTTGGCACCGAACTCCTGCTCAAGGTAGTCCGTGAAGAACCAAGCGATGACCGACTCGAGCTCTATACCTTCGGAGCTGAGGAAGCGCTCGTACATCAAGGTCTGAAGCAAGGACGCCTGATCCTTGAGCCTGAACACCGCCCCCGTCCGGTAGTCGCCCTTGCCCGGCGTACCCATGAACCGCTCGAAGACGCCAAGTTGCGCTCCGTAGGAAGGGAGTTCCAGGAGCATATGGTCGTTGGCGAACTGGAACAGGTGAACAAAGTTATTCAGAATAGTCGGGTGGTCGAGGTTCTCCGTGAGCCAGGTTCGACTGTAGGAGTACTTGCCAACCATGCCGTCCAAAGACTGGACGACCTCTTCGACCTGATCGGCCGAGATGCCCACTTCGCAGCCGGTCTTGATCCCCTCCGTGGACTCGAACATCTTCTTCGTGAGCGCATCTACCTTGCGACGAGCCTTTAGCTTCAGTCGTGCATCGACGCCGGTGTTCTTGTCAGCTCGTGCGGATGCGATCAGCTTGACGAAGTTGAGGTTGGGCTCTTCCTCATCGAGGTAGCGGTCAAACAGACCACGCTGATCCGCGGGAGTGAAGCTCTTCGGAAGATGGATTGGATCCCGCCCCTCGGACTGGAGGAACTCCCGCGCAAGCAGCTCAGCATTGCGCGGCTCATCGAGTAGCAGGGCCCGAATCTCCTGGTCGTAGGCACGCACGAGTGCCTGGCATGAGAGCAGATCGTGCGGGTGGAAACTCTGCTCTTGAAGTGCAGCAAGCACGATCGAGTCAGTGCAGCGCTCGAAGACCTTGTTTTTTCCGAGAAGATCGAGGACGTCTGTGCGGTACTGAAAGTCAACGTCCTGAACGAGCGTTGAGAAGGTGGCGTCAGTCACTTTGCCGAAAAACCTGCCGATGACTTCCCGGATCTCGGGGACGTGTGCCAGAGGCGCGTCTCGCTCTGCTTCGGCCAGGTCCTTCGGGAGAACTTTGTGTTCTAGGAACAACGCGAGATGATGCAACTCAACGATGTCGTTTATGCCCTGATCGCCACGAGTAGCATCGAATTCACGGACGAGCTCTAGGAGGCGGTCGGCCTGCCAGAAGGTTCCGTAGTCGCTGAGGCCGAAGAACTTCAGTCTCTTCTCTGGTCCGCTTTCCGACACTCGAATCTCCCTCCCGGTAGGCGTCACTCTATACAGTTCGGGGGCGCCTAGTGGCACGAATTTGAAGCTGTTGTCTGATCGTGCAGCAGTCCCCTTGGCGGAGCCGTCGTCCACGTCGATCGTCGCGCCGGCTCCTCGTTCTGTCGTGGAAGCGAGCCGAACTAGCGGCGCATCACCCCGAGGCGGACACGACCTACGTCTTCATGGGCATATTCCCGCGCCCCATCGGACTCCTCCCCACCACGGAGCGGCGCACGACGGACGAACGGACCGCGCTTCAACCTACTCCCCCAATAACGCGAAGCGTCATTAACGACCGGCGTTAGACGTTGAACTTGAAGTCCACGACGTGTCGGCGCAAAGAAACCTTCCCGCTAAAGACAGCAAGTAAATCCAGAGAAGTACCGCAGGATGCGGTCATGGCGCTATCGCTCCCGGAACATCTAGCAACTCGGGAAGCAGTAGGGCACGGGAAGATGCGCGTCAAATGTACACCGCCCACCAGGTCGAGTTGGGCACCAAGGTGCGCAAGCTGCTGGCGGACAAAGGCTACGTCTCCGTCGCCGTCCCCGGCTTCGAGGCCACCTCCATCGTGGTCATGTACGCCACCGCCCCGGAGCAGGCCAACGGATCCGCGTTCAAGCAGGCCGGCGTCCAGATCGCCAGCGGTGTTCCGCTGCAGGTCGGCGAGCCGGAGGGCTTTTCCACCTTCCGCATCGGTCTGTTCGGCTTGGACAAGTGGGGCGATGTCGACGGCACCGTCGCGCGGTTCGCCGAGGCGCTGGACAAGGTTGTCTCTGCCTAGCCGAAGGTCAACGAATACAGTTTCACGCCTGCCGTGGGCCGGATGCGCAGCACTCCCTCGGTGGGCGTGTCGCCTTTCGCAAGGTCGAGGGTTCCATCTGTGACCGGGAACGACTTTGTCGCACCGTCCGGATACTCGACTTCGATCTCTCCTTCACCCGAAACCACGAGCTGGACCCACTTGGCGAAGACGTTGATGTCCAGGTGTCCTCCACTGGTGGTCTGCACTGATTCCTCCTCGAGAATCCACGTCCCGTTCAGAGTGAACATGCCGCGCTCTGGGGCGGGCGGTTCACCGAAGTCGTGCTCGCCGTCGGTGTAACCGGGTTACTTGGTGTACTCGGCGCGCGCAGTGCCGAGATACGTTTCCGGGTTGCGGCCCTTTGTACCGCCTGCTGCTTCGCCGCCTTCGACCGGTTCGGGGAGGTTGACTTCGGTGTTGGCGTCGACAAGCAATTCACGCACGAGCTTTTCTGTCTCGGCGTAGCTTCCCTCCCCTTCCACGATCTGCCGGACGTTGCCGTGCTTGTCCACCAGGTAGCGGGCTGGCCAGTAGCGGTTGTTGAAATTCCTCCACGTAGCAAAGTCATGAGGGCCAGTCATCAGATGGACTAATCAATGTTGACGAACGGTTGAAGAAGTTGAAGGCGGGTTCGCTGACGATGATGCGCACGGACGATTTGACACCTACGGATGAATTGTTAGGAGTAATTGGTGTTGATTAAGCATGTTGCAACCCGTGCTTACAGCATGGTTTGTTCGACGTATCCTGGCAAAGATTGGGACGTAGAGGTATGTGTACACCCAGACGGAACCGTTGCAGTGTTTCCAGGGGAGAACGCAGATGATGGGGATAGCGCCGCGCTGGTGAAGTCCGACGGCACGGTGGAGCTACTAGGAAGTTCCCCTGTTGATTTAACAGCTTTTGTTGGAGGGTGTCAGGAAGTTTGTGTGTGAGGCTCTG
>NZ_KV823520.1:0-769 GCF_001815965.1 Corynebacterium sp. HMSC22B11
AAAAACACACTAGTTAGTATTCGCTTTCGCTACGGCTACCCCACCAGGGTTAACCTCGCGACATGCCGCTGACTCGCAGGCTCATTCTGCAAAAGGCACGCCATCACCCCAAAAGGCTCTGACGGATTGTAAGCACACGGTTTCAGGTACTATTTCACTCCCCTCACGGGGTACTTTTCACCATTCCCTCACGGTACTCAATACACTATCGGTCACAACAAGTATTCAGGCTTACCGAGTGGTCCCGGCAGATTCACAGCAGATTCCACGAGCCCGCTGCTACTCGGGAAAAATTGTCAACGCACACATTGCATGCTTTCACGTACCGGACTCTCACCGTCTACGGCAGGCCATTCCAAACCACTTCCGCTAACACACAACACACACGCGGGCCATGGCAGCAGCCCACAACAAAATCCCACAACCCCACACACGCAACCCCTGCCAGGTATCACACGCATATGGTTTAGCCATCATCCACGTTCGCTCGCCGCTACTAGCAGAATCATTATTATTTTCTTCTCCTGCGGGTACTGAGATGTTTCACTTCCCCGCGTTACCACCACACCACCTATGCATTCAGCAGTGGGCGACCACACATAACCGTGGCCAGGTTTCCCCATTCGGACACCCTCGGATCAACGCTCTATTGGCAACTCCCCGAGGCCTATCGTGGCCTTACACGTCCTTCATCGGCTCATTGTGCCAAGGCATCCACCGTGCGCCCTTAAAAGTAACAAATCAAACACTAAGACACACACAAAACACA
>NZ_KV823521.1:0-1483 GCF_001815965.1 Corynebacterium sp. HMSC22B11
AGATCAGTGTTGCAACGACCACTAGAACTTAAGATTCCTCAAAACATGAGGAAACCCCCGCATCATAGAGTTGGCGCTCTAGCGGGGGTTCAACACAAAATCGACACCGACCGTGTCGATTCAGACTTTACCACTTCCACACGGACAGTGAGCAAAGCACAACACGGTCGGTGCCGATAATCCGAAAGGAGAACAAGGCACCATGCAGCCCCCACACAACCCCAATGAGCGCCGCGCCAAGCTCGAAGCAGTCAAAGAACTAGCCCGCAGGCAAGAACACGACGCCGCACAAGACCTCCTCCAAGCCCAAGACGTCGGCTACACCTCCAAACTTTTTGTCCAAGCACTCTTCCCCTACCGCAAAACCGAGGGAAACAACCGCACCGTCGAAACTCCACAGGGAACAATCACCATCCTCTCCCAACGAGGAGTCCCCTACGGCAAGTACCCCAGGCTCATCATGGCCTACATCATCACCCGCGCCGTAGCTAATGCTGGACGCCTCAAAGAAGGAAATATCACCCACGAAGAAGCCCTACGCATCCCGCTAGGCCACTCCATGAGCCACTTCCTCCAAGCAATCGGCATCACCGGACGCGGCACCGGAGGAGCAACCGGAAACCTGAAAAATATCCGCGAGCAACTCCTACGCATCGCCGGCTCTTTCATCACTGTCCAAAGCGACGACGGTGTTCACGCGCGGGGACGCAACACCCAAATCCTCGAAGACTGGAATCTCTGGTTCGACTCACGCGATCCCAACCAGGGAAGCTTCATGGAGTCAGAACTTGTCCTCACTCCCCAGTTCTTCAAGCACATTGCCGAAGCACCCATTCCCATCGATCTCAACGTACTGCGCGAGCTCAACAAACCCCGAGCCATGGACCTTTATATCTGGCTCACGGTAAAGCAGTACTGGCTAGCGAAAAACAACCGCGACGCCTACACCTTCAGCTGGGACATGATCGCCGCCAACTTCGCCACCAGAGAGTTGAAGACATCAAACGATTTGGCCCACTTTAGAACTGAGATAAAGAAATCAATAGCCGACATTCTCCAGACGTGGCCACAGGCAGGAATCGAAGCCAGCACAGACGGAGTAACGGTCACAAGGACTGCCCCATCAGTTCAGCAGAAACCGCCACGCCCAGAGATTGACTAACCCAATTGCGGAGAAGAAGCGCCCTGCGGGGTGCTTTCTTTTTGCCCCAAAAACAGTTTGCGCATATTTACCGTTACTGCTGCGCATATTTACCGTTACAGAGGTAGTTATCCACAGGGTTTCACCTGCGGGTTTACCTATTTTCCCAGGTGGCTTATAACTATATCCCTGTAGATCTATATCCCCAGCCGATCAGCCAACACAACCGTTCACTACTGGTTGCGGTTCTTGCTCCCGCCTCGCCTTGCGGCTCGTTGGGCTGCCGCCCAAATCAATAGATTTGGTTGGGTGCTGTTGCAACTTGGGGCGGGAGCCAAGAAA
>NZ_KV823522.1:0-95383 GCF_001815965.1 Corynebacterium sp. HMSC22B11
TGAAAATCAGACACACTTTTTGCTACTTAACCCTTCGTGGGGTCGAAGGGGCTCTGCTGTAGGGGGTCTTGTCAGCAAGCCTCATGCTTCGTAGCGCCGGGCGGTGTGTAAACCTGGTTGACACTTCAAATGAGGTTGGTTTAATCTACTGACGGAAGGCAGGGATTTAGTCCCTAGCTTTGAGGCGGGGAAGGTCCACCGGATGAGACGCCGGTGGGCCTTCCCTATTTTGGTCTCTGCTTGATGATCTCCTTGACTGTGCTGATGCTCGTTAGCCACACGCGGAGCTGCGGGTCGATACTTTCTACGAGGGCAAACGCGTCTCCCAAGACATCTTCAATATCCACATGGAGAAGGCTGTCCATGTGTGAAACGCGGTTGCGTAGTTCGACGAGGTGCGAAACCCGCCAGAATGTTTGCTTACCGTCGGGGTCCTCGACGTGGGGGATGGCCTTGGAGATGGCCTCTTCCCATAGCCGCAGTTTGTTTTTGTTTCTTTGATCGTCCCGGTTGGCATCCGGGGCGTGGTTAGGCAGTACCTGTCTCCAGAAGCTAAACATGATGTGTGCCAACACATCGTCGTGGCTCAGGGGCTCTGACCGGCGAGGGTGGTCTTCTTTCCGCTGCGCTCTGGACTCTTCCGCTCGCTCTGTGGCCTTATGGACGTTGTTTTTGATTAAGCCACGTAGCGGTGCTGCTGGTTTTTCGAGGAGCCAACTTTGTGGCCGGGGAAGATTAGCGTTATTCCAGTCCTGCAGTTCTCTGTCGATTGCGTTTCGGAGCAACACCTCAGTGATGTCGAGTACCTCCTGAACCGAGGCAGCAAGTCGAACGCTCCAGCGGTATAAATTTAAGGCCTGCTTCTTGTGGCCATTTGTCGCCCGCAGGTAGGGCTCCATACGAGCGGCTCCGAGAGAGTCGAGGATGAAATCACGATTGTCCATGTTGTTCGTGTACCTCACTGGTGGTGCTGCAAATGGTTTGAATCAATGTAACAATGAACGCGAGTTGTTCAGGAGCTTTCTAAAGAAGGGGCGCATGTTCCGTTCTTCAATAAGGGGAGGTGTAGTCCACCCCCGGGGTCGTTAAGCAGTAGAATAGAAGGCGTAGAAGTCTCACTCACTAGGCCGAAAACAGGTGCACAGCATGAGCAATAGCAACGAAGAAGACATGCACTTCGTCGACCTCGCATCCACCGAGGGGTACATGGTGGATGACTCCGATGAAGACGACCCGGTACTGATCACCCCAGACGGCCAGCGCGTCGACACCTGGCGCGAGGACTACCCCTACGAAGAGCGCATGAGCCGCGATGAGTACGAACACATCAAGCGCGCCCTCCAGATCGAGCTGCTGAAGTGGCAGAACTGGACCAAGGACACCGGCCAGAAGCACATCATCCTCTTCGAGGGTCGCGACGCAGCCGGTAAGGGTGGCTCCATCAAGCGTTTCAACGAGCACCTCAACCCCCGTGGTGCCCGCACCGTCGCCCTGGAGAAGCCGACCGAGCGCGAGTCCACCAGCTGGTACTTCCAGCGCTACATCCAGCACTTCCCCGCCGGCGGCGAGATCGTGTTCTTCGACCGCTCCTGGTACAACCGCTCCGGCGTCGAGCGCGTCATGGGCTTCTGCACCCACGCGCAGCACGCCGAGTTCATGCGCGAAGTCCCGATGCTCGAGAACATGATCATGGGCTCCGGCATCTCCCTGACCAAGCTGTGGTTCTCCGTGACTCAGAAGGAGCAACGCACCCGCTTCGCGATCCGCCAGGTCGACCCCGTCCGCCAGTGGAAGCTTTCCCCGATGGACCTGGCATCCCTGGACCGCTGGGATGACTACACCCGGGCGAAGGAGGAAACCTTCCGCTACACGGACACCAACGAGTCCCCGTGGATCACCATTAAGTCCAACGATAAGAAGCGCGCCCGCATCAACGCGATGCGTTACGTGCTCAGCAAGTTCGAGTACACCGGCAAGGACCACGAGGTCGTGGGTCAGCCGGATCCGCTGCTGGTCAAGCGCGGCCGCGACCAGATCGGCGACTAAAACCCTCTAGCTGCCCGCGGAGCCCGCGGGGCAGCGGGGATTCTGCGACGCGTTCGTCACGCGCTCACGGCGAAGGGAGGGCTACCCAACCAGGGTGGCCCTCCCTTTTCACGTTTCCTACGGAGTCAGCTCTGCGACGATCGCCGCAGCTGGCCCCGGTCGCGTGAGTTCATAATTCTCCCCGGCCCACAGGTTCAGGTACTCCCGATCGCCGGCCTAAATGGTTTTGCGATCCCAGGTTTCAGAAATTCCTAAACTGCTTGGCTCTACGAGTGGGTTCGGAAGGAAACCCTTATTGATCAGGGATAGGACCTTGTCCGGCCAGCTGGTCCCGGGGGATACCTTGCGCAGGATGTGGGACATCACAACGATGGCGTCGAACACACGCTCACTCTGCGACCTCTCGATCACGCAGAGATTGCCGTTTCCCCGCAACCCGTTGATCGAGACGGGCTTGAATGACTTATTCCAGAGCCTGCCATGATGCGCGCACGTGTTACGAATAATTGTTAACTGGTGGATCCAGTTCGCAAGGGGGTGTCCTTTGGGTAGTTTCTTGCGCTGATTCTGGGAGAGCTCGCCCGTATCTAGGGAGAAGCCCAGATTTTTAGCGATTGCAAGCTGATCGTCATACTCAAGACCTGTGTAGAGGATAGAAATATCTGAGAAATCCATAACCTCGGCGGCAACCCACAGCGGGTAATTGCCAGAGTAATTTTTCTTGTAGTGTTTCACCGGTTCGGAATGAGAGGACGATCGACGGAGGCGGCCGTAAATACGGTGGATCCACGTAAGGTGGTCGAACTCGTCGCGGAAGGCCTCAGATGTGAGGTAAAAGGTCGGATCGCTAGGATGTCGATTGCACAAGTGATCCGTGACCTGGGTTCGGAGAGCGATCTCAACGCGTTCCACGCCATCGTGGAGAAGGGTCCTTAGTTTGCGGTCGGCCTCATAGAGATCGGTGGCATTCTGGAAAGCGAATCCGGGCGCGAAGCGGTCGAGGCGTCTTCCGGTACTTTTATCGAAAGCGCGGGCGGGATACCAGTAACCCGAAAGCCGGTAATAAGAAACATTTGCCAACCATTGCTTGGCGAGTGGGGGATCGACCTCCAGGCCGCGACTCTTGAGAAGTGCAATCTGCTCGTTCGCTGACTTGGCATTTTTTAGGGCTAAGTTCATTCCCTAAGGCTAGCAGTGCAAAAAGAGATCCAGCCCACTCTCCGGTGCTTCGGGAAGCACCGGAGGCGGGCTGAACGGTTAACCTCACTCTAGCGGCCGGTGTCTCAAAAAGCAAGAATTATTGCCACTATGGGCGGTTGGCTCGCGGGTAGCGTGCCTATCATGATGGCTGCGTAGTGGGGTGTAGTTGCGAAAGTAAGAGGGGCGGCCGGGGGGTCCGAGCTCGGGGTGTGCTGTTGCTTCGCGGTTGCCCCGCAAGAACTTTGCGATGAGCAGGATGGTGATCGGGGATTCCCCGATCATGAACAGGGTGATCAGGATAGTGAGCCTGGTGCTGCAATCCAGCGCTTAGGGTGGGATCGTGGTCTCCTCGCCGTTGATGTTGATCGTGGGGTCGGGATCGCGCCAGCCGATGGGGCCATTGGACACATTGATCGTGTTACTGCCCCGCGGGGCGGACCGGCGCCCGGAGTGTAATCCCGGACTAAACACAAAGGAGGGGCCACTTGGGTCCTCCTTTTCCTATGCCTTCTACGGCGTCAGCTCCGCGACGATCGCCGCGGCTGGCCCCGGTCGCGTGAGCCCGTAGTTCTCCCCGGCCCACAGGTTCAGATACTCCCCCTCGTCGGCCTTATCCGCCTCCCCGCGCAGGCCGGAGGTCAGGTAGTGCAACTCCGGGTACAGACTTGGGGCTAGCGGCTGGAAGCGGTCAGTGAAAGCATTGCGGATCGCACGCGCCGGCTTGCCCGTGAACGCCGTGGTGATCACGGTTGGCCTCCCCCTGAGTGTCTGCAGCGCCTGCTGGTGCGTCTTCTTCGTTCCCGCCTCCGCGGCCAGGAGGAATCGCGTGCCCACCTGGGCAGCAACCGCGCCGTGCTCCAGGGCCTCCGCCACGTCCTGCCTAGTGGTGATGCCGCCAGCGGCGATCACCGGCTTATCGGTGGCCTCCTTCGCATGTGCCAGCAGCTCGGTGAGCGAGTACGCGCAGCCCTCCTTTGGGGTGGAGAGCACTGTGCCCCGGTGGCCACCGGCCTCGTTACCTTGCAGCACGATGGCGTCGCAGTCCGTGGCCGCGAGATGCTCGGTCTCCTCCGGGGTCGTGGCGTTGAGCACCACCAGCTTCTGCTTGGTGTGGAGGGCATCCACGACCTCCTGGGCCGGGTAGCCAAAGGTAAAAGACACAACCTTCGCGGCAGAGGAGAGAGCGATCTGCACCTTCTCCTCATAGTGGTCATCCGTGTTGTGCGGGGCCTCCGGAAAAGAGGCCTGCACGGCCGAGTAGGTGCTCAACTGCTCGCGGTAACGCTGCCAACTACCCAGCTCTGCGGCGGAGAGACCCGTGTGGGACGGCGGGGAGAAGATATTGACGCCGAACGGCCGGGTGGTGAGTTTCTCCACTGCTATAAGGCGCTCGCGGAACGCATCGGGGGAGAGGTAGCCCGCAGCCATCATGCCGAGCCCTCCGGCATTGGATACTGCGGCGACGAGCTCCGGGGTGGACGGGCCACCGGCCATTGGTGCCAGGACGATGGGGCGCTGCAGGGATAGGAACTCAGTCATGCGTGCTCTTTCCAACGGGTTGATGGGTAGGTTCCGATATCCACGTTAGCGAGGTAGCGGCAGCGAAAAACCCCGCCACGGGTTCTTCCATGACGGGGTGGGGACAACGAAGGGCGGTGGTTAGGGAGGTGCGGGTGCTCAGAGTGTAGTGAAGGTAGGGCCTAATTGTGGCTTTTGCAGAGTTTGTGGTCGGTTTTCAGGTGTTTGGCGACCTTAAACTCTGCAAAACTGTGCGGAGCGCGGGGTGCGCCCGCGCCGGGGCGTGCTGCCCGCGCGAAGGCTGGGCCTTAGAGGGTCGGGCGGGGGAGGTGATCCGAGCTCGGGGTGCGCTGTTGCTTTGCAGCTTCTTCGCGGTTGCCCCGAACGAACTTTTCGATCAGCAGGATGGTGATCGGGAACTCCGCGACCATGAACAGGGCGATCAGGATGATCAGCCGGGTGCTGCCATCCAGCGCCAAGAACTCAGCTGGTGGTGCGGCGAGGAGGTAGATGAAGGCGGCGATGGCAACCACCGCGAAGACAATGATGAATGCATGTTTCTTCATTGGAATGCAACCCTTAGCTTTGTCGATCAGGGCCTTGTTCCTCCGACGTTAGCGGGGCAGCCGGCTCGGGTAAATGCTTTTGGAGGAAAATCTAAAGTGAATTCTTGATAAAGAAACTCCCGCCACCGGTGGCTGAAAACCACCCGCAGCGGGAGTAGAGAGGGTGCGCACCCAGCGCCAGCGCTTAGGCCGGGTTCGTGGTCTCCTCGCCGTTGACGATGATTGTGCGGCCCGCATCGCGCCAGCCGATGGAGCCATTGGACACGTTGATCGCGTCAATGCCGTTGAGCTCCAGCCACTGGCAGGCCTTCGCCGACCGGCCGCCGGACAGGCAAATGATGTACAGGTCCTGGTCCAGGTCCAGTTCGCCGTAGCGCAGCTGCAGCTCGGACAGCGGGAGGTTCTCCGCGCCCTTGGCGTGCCACTCCGCGAACTCATTGGCCTCGCGGACGTCCACCAACTGGACTCCCTCTGGGACGTCTTCTGCTCTCATGGATTCAAAGTCACTCATGCCCGCCATGCTACTAGCCACCACGCCGCCTGCCCCACGGCGGTGGGGCAGCCCGTACCCCTCCTGTCGCGCGATCCACCCTGCGCATACAAAAAGCGCCCGCCCCACAGCGGGGGACCGGGCGCTGAGAGCCTAAGAAGCCTTACGGTTGAAGTCTAAAATCCTAAGCCGTTACTTCTTGGCGCGCTCGATGGCGTCGGTCAGGATCTTCTCCGCGTCAGCAGCGGTGCCCCAGCCCTCGCCGCGGGCCTCCTTGCCCGGCTCGAGGTCCTTGTAGTGCACGAAGAAGTGCTCGATCTCGTCCTTCGTGAACTGGGAGATGTCGTCCACGTCCTGGTACTGGTCGAAGCGCGGGTCGTCGAGCACGCAGAGCAGCTTGTCGTCGCCACCGGCTTCGTCGGTCATCTTGAACACGCCAACCGGGCGGGCCTTGACAACCACGCCTGGGAACAGTGGCTCCGGAAGGATGACCAGCGCGTCCAGCGGGTCGCCGTCCTCGCCGAGGGTGTTGTCGATGAAGCCGTAGTCAGCCGGGTACGCCATCGGGGTGAAGAGGTAACGGTCCAGGTAGACCTTCCCGTTCTCGATCTCGTACTTGTTGCGGGAACCCTTCGGGATCTCGATGGTGACTTCGATGCTCTGAGCCATAACTCGCGCCATCCTTAAAATCGGTGTTCTGCTTGAAGCGCCTCGTGGCGCCTGACGTACATGCAGGCCCCATCCTAGTCGCAGGATAAGGTGGAACCTACTAACCACCGCCCCTGCCGCCCACACATTGTCAGGATTTAGATTTTGGAAGCTGAGAAGAAGTCCTCTTTCCGCCGCTGGCTCCTCGCGGTGGTGGCGTTCCTCGTGGTCGCCGCTGCCATCATCGCTGGCGCGGTGGTTCTTTCCCAGCGTCCTCATTACGACGTCGCCCCCGCAGCGCTTCCCCGTCCTGACGAACCAGTGATGGTGGAGGCCAGCCCGCCTGCCACCCCGGTGGACTTGACCGAGGTGAAGAAGGCGGCGAAGGACCGGCAGCTGGGGCGCCTGTCCGCGGAGATCACCGACCTGGAAACCGGCGAGGTGATCTACGCCAACAATGAGGGCAAGCACCTGGTGCCGGCCTCCTCGACGAAGGTGTACACCACCGCCGCGGCCCTGCTGGCGAAGGGGCCGCAGGACCGGCTGGCGACCTCCGTGGTCAAGGGCGGCCCGGGCGAGTTGATCCTCGTGGGCGAGGGGGATATCACCCTCGCCCGCAAGCCTGGCTCCGGCTTCTTTACGGATGCCCCGGCCATCAGCGATCTGGCGGATCAGGTTCGCCGAGCGTTGCCGCCGGAGGAGCTGAAGAAGATCACCAAGATCACGGTGGATAACTCCATGCGGGAGAAGTCCACCTTCCACAAGAGTTGGGACCTGGTGGAGATCGGGATGGGCAACGTGACCTTCCTGGACTCCGTGATGATCGACGCCGGCCGCATCATCCCCACGGAAAATTACTCCGCCCGCAGCAACACCCCAGCCCGGGACGTGGCCCAGGCGCTCGCCGAGGACATGGGGCTGGGGGAGAAGCTCAAGAACAAGAAACTGAAGCTCGAGGTTTCCGATGATCCCGTGGGTCCGGCCCACCCTTCCGCTGAGGAAGCGTTGGGGCAGGTGCTCTCCGCGCCACTGAGTACCCGACTGCGGGACATGATGCTGCACTCGGACAACATGCTCGCAGAGGCCGTCGGCCGCGAGGTGGCGATCAGCCAGGACCTGCCGGGCACCTTCAAGGGCGCGACCGAGGGCGTGCTCAAGGTGCTGAAGGACAACGGCGTGGACACCGAAGGTGCGGTGCTGCACGACACCTCCGGCATGAGCGAGGACAACCGCCTGAGCGCCCACAACCTGAACTCCGCGCTGGGCAGCAAGAAGCTGCACGCCCTGCAGCAGGACCTGCCGGTCGCCGGTGCGGAGGGCACGCTGCGCAACCGTTACCTGGCGGGCAGCGGGGCCGAGGACGCAGCCGGGTGGGTGCGCGCGAAAACCGGCAACCTCGACGGGGTCAATGCCCTGGCCGGCACGGTGGTCACCAAGTCCGGCCGCCCGTTGAGTTTCGCTTTCCTGTCCAATACTCCCGCCGACGTCGGCGACGGGCGCGAAGCCCTCGACCGGCTGGCCGCCGCCGTGTATCGGCTCTAGTTTTCTCGGCAGCAGCCACGCAGGGTGACTGGGGCCAGGCCCTGGGGAGGAGGAACACCGTGAGCACCGCAGCGGACTTCCGCGCCTGGCTCGCTGGGCTGCGCACAACGCATCCGGAGCACGCCGCGCAGTTGGCCGAGGGGCCGGTCTACCTGGGGGTTTCCGGGGGTGCGGACTCCCTCGCGCTGGCCTATACCGCCGCCGGGATCGCCAAGAAAGACCTGCCGGGGGCGAGCTTCCGCGCCTTGGTGGTGGATCACCAGCTGCAGGAAGGTTCCGCCGAGGTCGCCGCCACCGCGGCGCAGAACTGTGAGGAGATCGGCATCCCGGCCCAGGTCCTCACCATCGATGTCCCCGGCGGGCCGGGTGCAGATGAGGCCGCCGCCCGCGAGGCCCGCTACCGCGCGCTCGGGGCCGCGGCTGCGGGGCGGCCACTGTTGGTGGCGCACACCGCCTCCGATGATGCGGAAGGGGTGCTGCTGGGCCTCGCCCGCGGCTCCGGGACGGGTGCGCTGGCCGGGCTGCGCCCCATCACGACGGCCACCCACCAGCGCTCGGATAATGGCGAGCAACAGGCCGGCAACGAGCACCCGGCCATTGCTGCGGGGGCCGGGTGGCTCGGCCGCCCCTTGCTGGACAGCACGCGAGAGGACACCGAGGCCACGTGCCACCGCGCCGGGCTGAGCTTTTGGTCTGACCCGCACAATGCCAGCCCCCGCTTTCGCCGATCGCGGGTCCGCCAGGAGCTGCTGCCCCTGCTGGAGGAGATCCTCGGCCCCGGCGTGGCCGACTCCCTCACCCGCACCGCCCGGCTGCTGCGCGAGGATTCCGACTACCTGGAGGCCGCCGCCCACGCGGAATACACCCGGCTTATCGCCGAAGCCGGCAGCCACGGGCACGCCGAGGGTCACGAGCAAGCCGACAACCGTGAGCACGCCGGGGATCGTCCGCACGCCACCGCCGAGCTGGCCTGCGCCCCACTCGCCGAGCTGTCCGACGCCCTCCGGCGCCGCGTAATCCGCCATTGGCTCGCGGGAAAAACCGGGCCGTTGACCTACTCCCACTTGAGCCGCATCGACGCCCTCGTCACGGATTGGGCCGGGCAAGGCGGCGTGTCCGTCCCGTGGCATACAATGAACGGTTATGAGGCTTTAGGCAGAGGCCACGCCCACCCGCCGAGCCCGCCACCAGCGGAGGTGTCGCCCACCGGGCAACACCGCACCCGGCTGGTGGTGGCGCGGCGCGGCGGCGTCCTGCGCCTCGTGGCGGAAGAATCACACAAGCACCCAAAGGATCGACGAGCACATGACTGATCAGAACTCGACTTGGACCAAGAAGAGCACCGACATCCCGGCCCACCCCTACGGTGACGACCTGGAAGCAGTCCTGATCGACCAGGACACCCTCCACTCCCGCATCCGCGAACTCGCTGCCGCCATCGACGAGCGCTACCGCGACGCCCCGGAGGACCTCATCCTCGTCTGCGTGCTCAAGGGTGCGGTCTTCTTCATCACCGACTTCGCCCGCGAGCTGGAGATCCCGAACCAGCTGGAGTTCATGGCCGTCAGCTCCTACGGCAACTCCACCAGCTCCTCCGGCGTCGTCCGCATCATGAAGGACCTGGACCGCGACATCGAGGGCCGCGACGTCCTGATCGTCGAGGACATCATCGACTCCGGCCTGACCCTGTCCTGGCTGATGAAGAACCTCACCAACCGCAAGCCGCGCTCCTTGTCCGTCGTGACACTCTTCCGCAAGCCAGAGGCCGTCAAGGTCGAGATCGAGGACCTCATTGAGGTCGGATTCGACATTCCGAACGAGTTCGTGGTGGGCTATGGCCTGGACTTCGCCGAACGCTACCGCGACCTGCCATTCGTCGGCACCCTGAAGCCGGAAGTGTACGAATAGAGCGTTCACGAACCTTCAGCCAGCGCCCGGACGTCCGCGAGTAGCGCTGGCGAAACAATGCGCGGGCACAACTAACTGATGGGAAATATGGACAACAACAAGGTCCTGAGGATCGCGGGGATTGTCGCCGCCGCCCTCATCGCTATTTACGCTTTTGGCGTGCTCACGGACAGCGACCGTGGTTTCGACAAGGTCGATACCTCCATCGCGATCAAGGAGCTCGACGCCAAGAACGTCAAGGAAGCCGAGATCAAGGACCGCGAACAGACGGTCCAGCTGAAGCTGAAGAAGCCCATCGAGGTCGAGGGCAAGGATGGGATCGAGCAGATCACCACCCAGTACCCGGCCCGGGCCAGCCAGCAGATCTTCGATGCGGTGAAGGGCTCCGAGGCGGAGAAGTTCGACACTCACGTCTCGCAGGACTCCTTCATCGGCGGGCTGCTGATGATGCTCCTGCCGATGCTGCTGATCTTCGGCCTGCTGTTCTTCATGCTCACCCGCATGCAGGGCGGCGGGGGCATGGGCCCCTTCGGCTTCGGCAAGTCCCGCGCCAAGGACCTGCAGAAGGACAACCCGGATACCCGCTTCGACGACGTCGCCGGTGCGGACGAGGCCGTCGAGGAGCTCGACGAGATCCGGGACTTCCTCTCCAACCCAGGGAAGTACGAGAAGCTCGGCGCGAAGATCCCGCGCGGCGTGCTGCTCTACGGCCCGCCCGGCACAGGTAAGACGCTGCTGGCCCGCGCGGTGGCCGGTGAGTCCGGGGTGCCGTTCTACAGCATCTCCGGCTCCGACTTCGTGGAAATGTTCGTCGGTGTCGGTGCCTCCCGCGTGCGCGACCTGTTCAAGCAGGCCAAGGAAAACGCGCCCTGCATCATCTTCGTCGACGAGATCGACGCCGTCGGCCGCCAGCGTGGCGCCGGCATGGGCGGTGGCCACGACGAGCGCGAGCAGACCCTGAACCAGCTGCTCGTGGAGATGGATGGCTTCAACGGCCGCGAGGGCGTGATCCTCATGGCCGCGACGAACCGCCCGGACGTGCTCGACCCAGCACTCCTGCGCCCGGGCCGCTTCGACCGCCAGATCCCGGTGACCAACCCGGACCTGGTGGGCCGCGAGCAGATCCTGCGCGTCCACGCTGAGGGCAAGCCGCTGGCACCGGACGTCGACCTGGCCTCCCTGGCCAAGCGCACCGCTGGCATGTCCGGCGCGGACCTGGAGAACGTCCTCAACGAGGCCGCGCTGCTGACCGCGCGCGTGGACGGCAACGTCATCACCGGCGACGCCCTGGAAGAGGCCACCGACCGCGTGGTGGGTGGCCCGCGCCGCACCTCGAAGATCATCTCCGAGCATGAGAAGAAGGTCACCGCCTACCACGAGGGCGGCCACACGCTGGCTGCCTGGGCGATGAAGGACATCGAGCGGGTCTACAAGGTCACCATCCTGGCCCGCGGCCGCACCGGCGGGCACGCGATGACCGCCGCGGAAGACGACAAGGGCATGTACAACCGCTCCGAGCTCTTCGCTCGCCTCGTCTTCGCGATGGGCGGCCGCGCCGCCGAGGAGCTGGTCTTCGGCAACCCGACCACCGGCGCGAGCGCGGACATCGAGATGGCCACGAAGATCGCCAAGGCCATGGTCGTCGAGTACGGCATGAGCCCGCGCGTGGGTGCCGTGAAGTTCGGCGAGGAGCAGGGCGACCCGTTCGTTGGCCGCGGCGGTGGTGGCCAGTTCCACCCCTCCGAGAAGGTTGCCGCGCTGGTGGACGAGGACGTCCGCATGCTCATGGACAAGGCGCAGAACATCGCCTACGAGGTCCTGCGCGAGCACCGGGAGTACCTGGACACCCTGGCGGAGAAGCTGCTCGAAAAGGAGACGCTGCGCCGCCCGGACCTGGAGGCCATCTTCGAGGGCATCACCCCGCGCGAGGTCTCCGAGATCTTCCCGGGCCAGGACCTGGACCGCCCGAAGGACTACCGCGAGCCGGTGAAGACCCCGGTCGAGCTGGCCAAGGAGCGTGGCGAGGAGCCGCCGAAGCGCAAGGATTACTTCTCCGCTGCCCGCCGCGCGCGCATCGAAAAGCGCAAGCAGCAGCAGGAGGAGCAGGTCAAGAAGCTGGAGCGCGAGCAGGAGGCACGCCAGGAGCCGCAGCGCGGTTTCGAGCTGCCGGAGCACGAGCGCCCGGATAACCCGTGGACCTCGGACGACGCCCCGACCACTCAGATCCGTCCGGTCACCGAGGCAGGGGAGCGGGTCTCGGAGTCCCCGGCCGCCGGCGAGCCGGCACCGCATGTATCTGGCCCGGATGCGGAGGATCCAGAACGTTCGGCGCCGCAGAACCCAGCGTCCGGCAACCCAACGCAAAACACCCCAGCGTCGGGCAACCAAGCGTCGGATAACCCAGCGCCAAATAACCCAGCGTCGGGCAACCCAACGCCCGAGCCCTACACGGGCGGGCGCCACGCCCGCCGCGACCCCGCTCAGCACCCAGGGACCAGCGCCTACGGCGACGGAACTGACCGGGGCGAGCCGGGTGGACGTCATCACTCCGGCCCGGAGGGGAACAACCCCACCGACGAAGAGAAGAACTAAGGAAGGCGGCGAACACCGACATGGCTGATTCGACAAAGCCTGATTCGACCACGTCTGAGTCGACGAGGCACTTCGACCGCGAGCGCGCCGAAGCCGCCGTCCGCGAGCTGCTCATCGCCGTGGGGGAGGACCCCGACCGCGAAGGGCTGGCCGATACCCCGGCCCGTGTGGCGCGCGCCTACGAGGAGGTCTTCTCCGGCCTCGGCACCGACCCCACCGAGGTGCTCAACACCACCTTCAACGAGGACCACCGGGAGCTCGTGCTGGTCAAGGACATCCCGTTCTACTCCACCTGCGAGCACCACCTCGTGCCCTTCTTCGGCCACGCCCACATCGGCTACATCCCGGGGCGTTCCGGGAAGGTCACCGGGCTGTCCAAGCTGGCCCGCCTGGTGGAGGGCTTCGCCCGCCGCCCGCAGGTCCAGGAGCGCCTGACCACCTCCATCGCCGACGCGCTGATGGAACGGCTGGACGCCTCCGCGGTGATCGTCGTTATCGAGGCCGAGCACCTGTGCATGGCGATGCGTGGGGTGCGCAAGCCGGGCGCGAACACCGTGACCTCCGCCGTGCGCGGCGGCTTCCAGAACAACGCCGCCACCCGCGCCGAGGCCATGGCGCTGATCCGCGGGAACTAGAACCCCAGCACTAGCGCCCGGGCCAAGCGCACCAACAGCGAACCCTGCGGGAACCAACCCTAGAAAGACTTGATGATGCAGCCTGCACAGTCTACTCAGCCTGACCAGCCGACCACGCCGGAGAAGAGCACCCAGCAGAACCAGTCGGCCACCCCGCCGCGCACCAAGGTGATGGGGATCCTCAACGTCACGGAAGACTCCTTCTCCGACGGGGGCTCCAACCCGGACACCGCCACCGCCGTGCGCCATGCCCAGCAGATGGTTGACGCGGGCGCGGACATTATCGACGTCGGCGGCGAATCCACCCGCCCCGGCGCCCAGCGCGTTGACCCGGAAATCGAACGCGGGCGCGTGACCCCCGTGATCGCGGAGCTCTCCGCGCTGGGTATCACCACGAGCGTGGACACCATGCGCGCCGCCACCGCACTCGCCGCTGCGGAGGCCGGGGTGGACATCCTCAACGACGTCTCCGGTGGCCTCGCGGACAAGGACATGCTCCCCGTCGCCGCCGAGACCGGCCTGCCGATCTGCCTCATGCACTGGCTGACCGACCGCTTCGAAGGCGCGGAAGGCTACGCGGATCAGAGCGCGGGCACCGGCGTGGATGTGGTCACCGCCGTCCGCGACTGGCTGCTGCGCCGAGTGGACGCAGCACTCGCCGCCGGGGTGAAAGAGGAGAACATCATCCTGGATCCCGGCATCGGGTTTGCGAAGTCCCCGGCGGATAACTGGCAGCTCCTGGGGGCGATGGGACAGCTCAACGAGCTGGGTTTCCCCGTGCTGATCGGCGCCAGCCGTAAGCGTTTCCTCACCGCCCTGCGCCCTGCCAGCGACGGCCTCCCTGGCTCCCCGGAGACGGCGGACGACGCCACCGCGGCGGTCTCCGCGCTGGCAGCCCAGGCGGGCTCCTGGGCGGTGCGGGTGAACAACGTGGCCCCCTCCCGGGCCGCGGTGGACGTGGCTTATTACTCCCGCCTGGGCGACGGCCCGGCGGTGGCAGAAGGGTGGCGAGCGCGCCGTGGCTGATCGCATCGAACTCATGGGCCTGAAGGCCTATGGCTACCACGGGGTCCACGACTTCGAGAAGGACGAGGGCCAGAACTTCGAGGTGGACATCGTCGTCTGGACGGACTTCGCCGCCTCCGCGGCCTCGGATGACCTCGCCGACACGATCTCCTACGTGGACCTGGCAGACATCGCCGTGGCCGTGGTGGAGCAGGAGCGCTTCGACCTGATCGAAACACTCGCCGCCACCATCGCTGACCGGATCATCGCCCTCGGCGGGGCACATGCTGCGGAGGTCACCGTGCACAAACCACAGGCCCCGATCCCGCACCACTTCAGCGACGTGCGGGTGGTTGCCCGCCGCAACCTCAAGCAGCAACGAGGCAGGTAAGACCGTGGCGAGCAACACCGCCGGCTGGCGGGTGGCCATCGGGCTGGGCAGTAATATGCCCGGCGACCAGGGCAGCCCGGAAGCCATGATCCGCGCGGCCGCCAGCGCCGTGCTCGATCTGCCCGGCACCCAGCTGCTGGCAGCCTCCCAGGTCTACGCCACCCCGCCGTGGGGCGTGGTCACCCAGGAAGAATTCCGCAACGCCGTGATTCTCGTGGCCACCGAACTAGAGCCCCTCGATCTGCTGCACGCTTGCCAGCACATCGAGAACGAAGGCGGTCGGGTGCGCCTCCAGCACTGGGGGCCGCGCACCGTGGACCTCGACCTGCTGGCCGCCTACGACGCCGCCACCGGCGAGCCGGTGATCTCCGGTGGGTGCTGGGGCGAGGAGCTGATCCTGCCGCACCCGTACACCACCGCCCGGGGATTCGTGCTCGTGCCCTGGGCAGAGATCGCCCCGGAGGACCCGCTGCCGCGCGTGCCCGGCTCCCCGGCAGGGCCGGCCGCAACCGCCACGGTCGGTGAGTGGCTGGCCCAGCTGCCCGAAGAGGACACCGCAGGCATCACCCAGCTCGGGGCGCTGCTGACCAGTCCAGCCACGCCCGGGGAGGCTGGGGTTGACGTCCTAAAAAACGGCGGCAACGAGCCCAGGAACCGCGACGAGCCCTGGGTAGACTGAAAAACATGAAGAAGATGAAGCAGGTCGCGCCCACGGCGCTGGTGATCGCAGCAGTGATCGCCGCCGCGTTCGCGTGGGTGACCGCACTCGGCTTCTACGCCCACTTCCCGCGCATCGAACTGGCGACCGGCAGCGTGCTGTGGATCGCCGCGATCATCTGCGGGGTGCAGGGCTTCATCATGCGCAAGAAGCTGCAGGACAACGCCATCGGCCTGGACCGTAGCCAGGTCAACCCGATGACGGTCGCGTTCAGCGGGGTGCTCGGCCAGGCCGTCGCGTGGATCGGCGCGATCTTCGCCGGTGCCTACGGCGGGATGGTCATATTCCTGGTCTTCAACGCCGGACACCTCGTCGTCGCGCAGGAGGACGCCCCGGGCGCGATTGTCGGGATGCTCGGCGGGGCACTGGCCGCGGTGGCGGGCAAATGGCTGGAACAGAACTGCCTCACACCACCGGAAGATGGCGGGGTGCCCGGTGAATAACAGCGTCAACAGGTAAGGTGACCAGCATGAGCAATCGGGAGAACTGGAGCCAGAACGCCGCTGCGGGCGGCGCCGAGCAGACGGACGGGCAGAACAGCGGGCCGCGCGTACTGATGGTGCTGCTCGTGGTGCTGGCGCTGATCGCCAGCATCCTGATGCTGTTCCTGGATTCCGACCTGTGGCTGAAGATCGCGGTCATCGCCGCGCTGTGGGCCGCGTTCCTGGGCATCGTGCTGGTCTCCAAGTACTCCAGCGCGCTGCGCGCCGAGCAGAAGCGCGTGAACACCCTGGAGCGTGCTCACCGTGCGGAGATGGAGCGCGAGGTCGCGGGCCACCAGCAGCGCGAGGCGGCGCTGAAGGAGAACTACACCCGCCAGCTGCGCAACCAGCGCGATGAGCACCTGGAGCAGCTGCGCCACGAGCTGATCTCCCTGCGGGCGCAGCTCGCGGAGATGTCCGGCGAGGAGCTGGACGACGAGCAGACCGCCGTGCGCGCCCGCGCCGAGCGCATCATCGAGCTGGACCGGGGTGGGTCGCAGCCGGCCGACCGCCGCTACCAGACCGGTACGTCCGGGCAGGCTGAGTGGAAGCAGCCGCAGGCTGGGCAGACCAAGAAGAGCGCGGCGCGCAGCAGCCAGCCGGGTGCGTCCGCCCGCGCCGCCTCCTCCGCGGGTTCCCCGACGCTTGGCCACAACAGCGAGCCGAGCTCCGATCGCCGCGCCTCGGCATTCTCCACCGGCAGCTTCGCCGCCGTGAAGTGGACCGGGGACAACACCGAGGAGACCACGCAGATCCCAATCGTCGTGGACTCCAGCTCCTCCAGCAGCGCGCAGTCGGGTACCTCGGGCGCGCAGGCCGCAGCCAACCGCGGCTCCGAGGCCGCCGAGCCGAAGGCAGCGGGCCGTGGTCAGCACGAGCAGCGCGAGGCCGCGCAGGCTCCCCAGCAGGAGCGCGCAGCCCAGCCCGCCCCGCGCACCGAGCCGGCGTTCCGCGCCTACGAGCCGAGCCAGGCCGCTGCCGAGCAGGCCAGCGGATCGGCACAGAAGCAGGCTGCGCCGCAGGCTGAGCAGGCCGCCAAGCCAGCTGCTGATGAGAAGCGTGGCGCCCACGAGTACCGCGCCGGCCGTCGCCGCGCGGACGAGAACTCCGAGGGCCTGACGGTCGCAGAGCTCATGAAGCGCTTCCAGCAGAACGACAAGAAGTAGCTCGCACCGCAACCCAAAGATCTCGCACCGCGACCCAAAGACTCAGCATGATTGATCGCCAACCCCCACGCCTGAGCGTGGGGATTATTTCTGCCGGCGCCGTCGGGCTCGCCCTTGCCGAGGCCTTCACCCGGGCCGGGCACCACGTCCACGGCATCCACGCCCACTCCGAGCGCTCCCGGGCACGGGCCACTCAGCGCGTCCCGGGCATCCCCATCGTTTCGGTGGCGGAGGCCGCGATGGCCCAGCTGGTGGTCCTCGCAGTGCCGGACCCGGTGCTGCCGGAGGTCGCTGCCGAGGTGGCCCACACCGTCCGCGACGGCCAGATGGTTATGCACACCTCCGGGCGTAACGGCTGCCAGGTGCTCCAGCCCATCACCGACGAGGGCGCACTCCCGCTGGCCCTGCACCCGGCGATGGGCTTCGTCGGCACCCCGCAGGACACCGACAACCTGCTGGGCTGCGGCTGGGGTGTCACCACCGACTCCGAGGTCGGCCAGGCAGTCGGCGAACTGCTCGTCCAGTCCCTCGGCGGTGTGGCCGTCCACATCGCGGAGGACCGCCGCCCGGCCTATCACGCGGCCATGGCCCACGCCGCGAACCATCTGGTCACCCTCATCTCGGACGCCCACTCCATGCTCAACGCGGTGCTCGATAAGCCGAACGACCCGGCCGCCATCGAGGGGGAGGGGGAGTCGAGCGAAGCCCGGCTGCTGCTCAACTCCATCGTCCGAGCCGGAGCGGATGCCACCCTGCGCGAGCACCTGGGCGCCCTGACCGGCCCTGCCTCCCGCGACGACGCCCCCGCCGTCCTCGCGCACCTCGAGGCACTGCGCCAGCTCTCCGAAAACTCCGCCGACCCTCACTCCCATGACCTGCACCTGCGTTATCTGCCGATGGCCGAGCGCACCGCCCAGGCAGCCGGCTCCCCGGAGGTCGAGCGGGCGCTCATGGCCTACCGCAGCGAACACGGTCTGCCGGGTGGACTAACCTAAGGCGCATGACCAAGAATCAGCCCAGCCCCCAGGCCGACCCGCAGGCAAACCCCCAGCCCTTCCGCCGCGGCGAAGCCACCCTGATGACCACCATCGACGAGTTCAGCCAGGTCACCCGCGCGATGCGCAAGGCCGGCAAACCGGTGTGCCTCGTGCCCACGATGGGCGCGCTCCACGAAGGCCACCTTTCCCTGGTCAAGGCAGCAAAGTCGGTCCCGGGCGCCTTCGTCGCGGTCAGTATCTTCGTCAACCCGCTGCAGTTCGCGGAGGGCGAGGACCTGGACGCCTACCCCCGCACCCTCGACGCCGACGTCGAAAAGCTCAAGGCCGCAGGCGTGGACGCCGTCTTCGCACCCTCTGCCCGGGAGATGTACCCCAACGGCCCCCGCACCACGATTCACCCCGGCCCCGCCGGCGCGATCCTGGAAGGTGAGCACCGCCCGACCCACTTCGCGGGCATGCTCACGGTCGTCAACAAGCTCTTCCAGATCTCCCACTGCGACCACGCCTTCTTCGGTGAGAAGGACTACCAGCAGCTCGTCCTGGTCCAGCAGATGGTCAACGACCTCAACATGGAGCTGCGCGTCCACGGCGTCCCGATCGTCCGCGAGGGCGGGGGACTGGCGCTGTCCAGCCGCAACGTTTACCTCTCCGACGAGGAGCGCGAGCTCGCCCTCACCCTCTCCGCGGCACTGACGGCCGGTTCCTTCGTCGCCGAGGACGGCGCGGATGCGGTGCTGTCCACTGCCCGTGCCATTCTCGACGACGCCGAGGGGGTTGAGGTGGACTATCTTGCTCTTCGTGGCACCGATCTCGGCGAGGCCCCGGAAACCGGGGACGCCCGGCTGCTGGTCGCCGCGCGCGTGGGCAGCACCCGGCTGATCGATAATGTTGGCGTGCCGATTGGTGTAGGGTTCAAGAACTTGGACCCCGAGCAGGGCGCAGGAGGCCCCGACGCTGCCGCCCCTGCCGCTCCCGATGCCGCACCCCAGAGCTAGAAAAGTTAGGTTCATCTCTTGTTCCGCACCATGCTGAAGTCAAAGATCCACCGCGCGACGGTCACCCAGGCCGACCTGCACTACGTGGGTTCCTGCACCATCGACGCAGACCTGATGGACGCCGCCGACATCCTCGAGGGCGAGCAGATCGACATCGTCGATATCGATAATGGCAACCGGCTGACCACGTATGCCATCACCGGCGAGCGGGGCAGCGGGGTCATCGGTATCAACGGCGCGGCCGCCCGCCTGATCAGCCCCGGCGACCTGGTGATCATCATCGGCTACGGCATCTTCGACAATGCCGAGCTGGCGGATTACCACCCGCGGGTGATCTTCGTCGATGAGAGCAATAAGCAGGTTGAGCTGGGAGAGGACCCAGCTCACGCCCCGGCCGGCAGCGGCCTGAAGGACCCGCGCCACCCGGAGGCGGAGTAGCCCCTGCGAGGGATTACTTTTTGGCCCGCCTGCGCCATGGTTGCGCGGCGGGCTTTGCCAATATTTGTGACTGTGATTAACAGCACACCATAAAGATGTATTACAGATGCATCTTTACGGGATTTTTGGATAGGTTGGAATTATGCAACTCACAACATTCGCTGACCTGGGGCTTCGCGTACTGATGGTGCTCGGCGCTACCCAGGCTGTGGATGCTGCCGACCGTTCGCCGGTACGAATTCAGGACCTTGCGGACCAGCTCAACGCCTCGCGAAACCATGTCGCGAAGGTCGTCAACGTGCTGGCCAGCGACGGGCTGCTCGAATCCATCCGCGGACGGCACGGCGGGGTGCATATCACTGAACAGGGCATGCACGCGAGCGTCGGTGCGCTCCTGCGCCAACTCGAAGGCAACCGGGAAGTCGTCGACTGCGAGGGGGCGCTGCAGTGTCCCCTCGCTCGCCACGACTGCGCGCTGCGTCACCGGCTCGCCGCCGCGCAGGAGGCGTTCTTCGCCACTCTCGACGGGGATACCGTCGGCGATCTGGTGTCCGCGACGAAGGGCCTCGCTGCCGGAGCTTCCGACGGGCCTGTGCCTCTCGCCGCTCCGACGTTCAAGGCAAAGCCCACGTCTTAACTTCCCTGCGGGGAGGTTCTTGAGGAGGAATGATTCGCAATGTTCATCGCCGAGACCCCAGCCAATGCCCGCGGCCGCTTGACCCCAGGCAACGCCGAGATCATCAAGCAGACCCTCCCGCTCGTTGGTGCGAATATCACGAAGATCACCCCCATCTTCTATGAGAAGATGTTCGCCGCCCACCCGGAGCTGATCGCCGATACCTTCAACCGCGGCAACCAGAAGTCGGGGGAGCAGCAGAAGGCGCTGGCTGCCTCCATCGCGACCTTCGCCGCAATGCTCGTGGACGACAACGCCCCGGACCCGGTGGAAATGCTCTCCCGCATCGGCCATAAGCACGTGTCCCTGGGGATCGTGGAAGATCAGTACCCCATCGTCCACGACAACCTCTTCGCCGCCATCGTCGAGGTGCTCGGCGAGGACGTTGTCACCCCCGAGGTCGCTGCCGCCTGGGACGAGGTCTACTGGCTCATGGCCAAGGTGCTCATCGACTACGAGCGCGAGCTCTACCGCTCCGCAGGCGTCGACGACGGCGAGGTCTTCACCACCGCCGAGATCGTTTCCCGCAAGCAGCTGCCCGCCGAGGCGATGGAATTCACTCTCCGTCCGGACGAGATGACGGAGAAGTTTATGGATGCCCTCCCTGGCCAGTACATCTCCATCGGCGTGCGACTGCCCGACGACGCCCGCCAGCTGCGTCAGTACTCCCTCGTCGACGTGGACAAGGAGGCTGGCTGCATCCGCATCGCCGTCCAGCGCGACGGTGAGGTCTCCTCCTTCCTGATGGACTCCCTCTCCGATGGGGACCGTGTCGACGCCACCCTGCCGGCCGGTGACCTGGTGCTCGACGATTCAAACGCCCCGGTGGTGCTCGTCTCCCAGGGCATCGGCTCCACCCCGATGGTGGGCATGCTCTCCGCACTGGCCGCCAAGGGCGGCCAGGAACGCAAGGTCGTGGTCTTGCACGCGGACGCCTCCGCCGAGGAGCACTCGCAGGCCGAGCTGCAGAAGAACCTCAGCGAGCAGATCGGCGCGACCTTCAAGACCTTCTACCGCGAGAATGGTAAGCGCATGAACCTCGGGGAGCTGGCTGCCGAGGGCGTGGTGCCGGCCGACGCCCACTGGTACCTGTGTGGCGGAACGTCCTTCCTGCAGAACATCCGCGAGCAGATCGCCGATAGTGAGCAGGCGCTGGCTCCGGAAAAGATTGGCTTCGAGCTCTTCAGCCCGAACGACTGGCTGATCAGCTAAAACTTGCCTCGGGCTGCAGGGGTATAGCGGGGTTCGGCCAGTGGTGGGCCGGGCCCCGTTGGCCGTGTCATCGTTGGGGTAATCTGCGTCCGCGAACCCCTCACGGGTGTGTGCGGGCGATGCAGTAGTCTGGTGGGGTGACTACAAAGAATCCATCCACCAGCAATGATGAAATTCCCGAGCAGATGCGCGTGCGCCGCGAGAAGCGCGAGCGCATCCTTGACGAAGGCCGTCAGGCTTATCCAGTAGAAGTTCCCAGGACTCACACGCTGGCGGAGGTTCGTCAGCAGTGGGCGGTCAAGCCCAAGGAGGACGACCCGGAGGCAGCGGAGAAGCTCGCCGCCCTTCCGGAGGGGGCGACCCTCCTGGGCGTCGGTGAGGAAACGGACAGCGTCGTCGGCGTGGCCGGCCGCGTGATGTTCGTCCGCAACACCGGCAAGCTGGCCTTCGCCACCCTGCAGGACGGCGACGGCACCCAGCTGCAGGTCATGCTCTCCCAGGCCGAGGTTGGCGCGGAGTCGCTGGACCGCTGGAAGGCGGAGGTCGACCTGGGCGACATCGTCTTCGCCAAGGGACGCGTGATCTCCTCCCGTCGCGGCGAGCTCTCCGTCATGGCCCAGGAGTGGTTCATGGCGGCCAAGGCGCTGCGCCCGCTGCCGGTCGCGCACAAAGAGATGAGCGAGGACGCCCGCGTGCGTCACCGCTACACCGACCTGATCATGCGCGAGGAAGCCCGCAAGAACGCCATGACCCGTATCAAGGTGATGCGCGCGCTGCGCCACGCCCTGGAGCGCCGCGGCTTCAACGAGCTCGAAACCCCGATGCTGCAGACCCTGCATGGTGGTGCCGCGGCTCGCCCGTTCGTGACCCACTCCAATGCGCTGGATATCGACCTCTACCTGCGCATCGCGCCGGAGCTGTACCTCAAGCGCGCCGTCGTCGGCGGCCTGGACCGCGTCTTCGAAATCAACCGCAACTTCCGCAACGAGGGCATCGACCGCTCCCACAGCCCGGAGTTCGCGATGCTGGAGACCTACCAGGCATACGGGGACTACAACACCGCGGCGACGATGACCCGCGAGGTCATCCAGGAGGTCGCCGAGGAGGTCTTCGGCACCACCAAGCTGACCATGCACGACGGCACCGAGTACGACCTCGGCGGCGAGTGGCCGGTCATCGAGGTCTACCCGTCCCTGAATAAGGCGCTGGCCGAGAAGTTCCCGGACCAGCCGGAGGTTACCGTCGACTCCACCGTCGAGGAGCTCAAGGCGCTGGCGAAGGTCATCGGCCTCGAGGTCCCCAAGGACGGCGGCTGGGGCCACGGCAAGCTCGTCGAGGAGATCTGGGAGTTCCTGTGCGAGGACCAGCTGTGGGGCCCGGTCTTCGTCTACAACTACCCGGTCGAGACCTCCCCGCTGGTCCGCCAGCACCGCACCGAGCGCGGCGTGACCGAGAAGTGGGACCTCTACCTGCGCGGCTTCGAGCTGGCCACCGGCTACTCCGAGCTCGTTGACCCGGTCATTCAGCGCGAGCGCTTCGAGGACCAGGCTCGCCTAGCCGCAGGCGGTGACGAGGAGGCCATGGTTCTCGATGAGGACTTCCTGCAGGCAATGGAGCAGGGCATGCCGCCAACCGCTGGTACCGGCATGGGTCTGGACCGCCTGCTGATGGCCTTCACGGGCCTCGGCATCCGCGAGACCGTGCTCTTCCCGTTGGTGAAGCCAGAGAAGTAATCTTCCTCTCGGTTGCATAAAGCCACACACCGCCCATGGTGTGTGGCTTTCTTTATGGCATTCTGCGGAAAATGTGATCTGCGCCATGTTGCCAAGTTATGATTAATAAGATCATTATCCGCACATGGTGATGCTCGGCGGATCGCAACGAGCGATGCGTAGGGCACCTCTACTGAAAGGTGGCTACCAGACAATGAGCGACTCCAAGAAGCTCAACGACTCCACCCCGGGGCTGAACAACGTCAAGCGTGACGCCATTGGTGTCGTTATGCGGGCGCTGTCTCGTTTCACTGGTTCCGACTTCGCAGAAAAGTACAACCTCAACAAGGCCGTCGACCGCGCTGCCTACGAGACCGCCAAGGGCGGCATCCGTACCGCAGGCGCGATGAACCGCCAGTTCAAGCGCATCAAGGGCTCCGGCGACCCGGTCCGTCTCCCGAAGCAGAACGAGGGCGACGTCCAGCAGTTCGAGCCGGGTAAGGCACCGTTCGACCTGAACCCGACCGAGGACCAGCAGATGATCCTCGACGCGGTGCGCGAGTTCGCCATCGAGCGCCTGCGTCCGGCCGCCGCGGAGGCCAACGACGAGTCCAAGCCGACCGAGGGGCTGCTCGACACCGCCGCTGAGCTCGGCATCGCCCTCGTGAACCTCCCGGAGGAGTTCGAGGGTATCGCTAGCGCATCCGGCGCCAGCACCAACGCCCTCATCGCCGAGGCCCTCGGCTTCGGCGACATGGGCCTGGCCGTCTCCATCCTCGCCCCAGCAGGCGTGGCCAACACCATCACCAACTACGGCGACGACGCCCAACAGAAGACCTACCTGCCGTCCTTCTCCGGCGAGTCCGTCCCACCGGCAGCCGTCGTGGTCTCCGAAGCCCGCCCGATGTTCGACGCCTTCGAGCTGCAGACCACCGCGAAGCTGGAGGGCGACGACGTCGTCCTCAACGGCGTGAAGACCATGGTCCCGAACGCCGCGGAGTGCGAGCTCTTCGTCATCGCCGTCGAGCTGGACGGCGTGAACACCTTCGTCATCGTCGAGTCCGGCACCGAGGGCCTCGAGGTCGAGTCCGACCCATCCATGGGTCTGCGCGCCGCAGCCCTGGGCCGCGTCGTCCTCAAGGACGTCCGCGTCCCGGCAGCCAACCTCCTGGGTGGCGCGAACCTCTCCGACACCGACCGCACCGAGCAGTACGCGGAGATCGTCCGCCGCTCCCGCCTGGGCTGGGCCGCACTGACCTCCGGCACCGGCGAGGCCATCCTCGAGTACACCAAGAAGTACGTCAACGAGCGTGAGGCCTTCGGCGAGCCGATCTCCCACCGTCAGGCAGTGGCCTTCATGGTCGCCAACCTGCGCATCGAGCTCGACGGCCTGCGCCTGATCATGCTGCGCGGCGCATCCCGCCTCGACCAGGGCCTGTCCTACCACCGCGAGGCCGGCCTTGCTCGCCGCTACGCCTCCGACAAGGGCATGGTCATGGGCCTGGACGGCGTCCAGCTGCTGGGTGGCCACGGCTATACCAAGGAGCACCCGGTCGAGCGCTGGTACCGCGACATGCGCGCGATCGGCGTTGCCGAGGGCGTCGTCGTCATCTAACCCGCCATAACAAGACTTTTGGCATCTACGCACAACACAGTCCCGAAAGCAGAGGAAAAAGATCATGCTTAATCTGGAACTTCCCAAGCGTCTGAAGGCGGGCGCCAACCAGGCACACCAGGCGGCCGCACAGATTTTCCGCCCCATCTCCCGCAAGTACGACCTCAAGGAGCACGAGCGCCCGGTCGAGCTCGACACCATGGCAGCCCTCGTCGAGGGCGCCGCTGACGGCGGCGTGGCCATGGCCGGCGCCACCAGCAGCCGCGGGGACAAGAAGCAGGACACCGGCGTGAAGAACGGTGGCAACATGGCCGCCGCCCTGAACGTCATGGAGACCTGCTGGGGCGACGTCGGCCTGACCCTGTCCATCCCGTACCAGGGCCTGGGCAACGCAGCCGTCGCCGCCGTCGCCACCGACGAGCAGCTCGAGCGCTTCGGCAAGATCTGGGCCGCCATGGCCATCACCGAGCCGCAGTTCGGCTCCGACTCCGCGGCAGTCGCCGCGACCGCGAAGCTGGACGGCGACGAGTACGTCCTGAACGGCGAGAAGATCTTCGTCACCGCCGGTGAGCGCTGCACCCACGTGGTCGTCTGGGCCTCCGTGGACAAGTCCGCAGGCCGCGCAGCCATCAAGTCCTTCGTCGTCCCGCGCGACACCCCGGGCTTCGAGCTGGTTCGCCTGGAGCACAAGCTGGGCATCCGCTCCTCCGACACCGCGCACTTCATTCTCGACAACGTGCGCATCCCGAAGGACAACCTGCTTGGCTCCCCAGAGGTGGACACCAAGAAGGGCTTCGGCGGCGTCATGGCGACCTTCGACAACACCCGCCCGCTGGTCGCAGCGATGGCCGTCGGTGTCGCACGCGCCTCCCTGGAGCGCCTGCGCGAGGTCCTCACCGACGCTGGCGTGAAGATCGACTACGACGCGCCGGCCTGGAACCAGTCCGCTGCGGCGTCCGAGTACATCCGCCTCGAGTCCGACTGGGAGGCTGCTTACCTGCTGACCATGCGCGCAGCGTGGATGGCGGATAACAAGAACCCGAACTCCAAGGAGGCCTCCATCTGTAAGGCGAAGGCCGGCCGCATGGCGACCGACCTGACCCTGCGCGCCGTGGAGCTGGCCGGTGCTTACGGTTACTCCGAGCGCGACCTGCTGGAGAAGTGGTCCCGTGACTCCAAGATCCTCGACATCTTCGAGGGCACCCAGCAGATTCAGCAGCTCATCGTCGCCCGCCGCGAGCTGGGCTTGAGCTCCGCTGAGCTGAAGTAAGCGGAACTTCAGCTTTTCACCCACTCTGAATAACCCCGTTACCGGCAAAGATAATCGCTGGTAGCGGGGTTATTTCTGCGCCGGGGTGAATGCCCACCCCCCGGTGGAAATTATGGGCTTTAGAAAACTCCGGGAGCAAGGCAAAATGTGTAATGCCTGGGATCTCTCTGACAAAGCTGGGAGCCCCGTGAAATGTCTTATTCGCAACTGTTTGATTCACGAGTTAGGTCAGCACTGAATGTCTCAACCGGAGACCAAAGCCCCCATTAACGGGAGCGCAGCAGGACAAGAAAACGACTTCTGGTGGCACACCATCTTCGGCGGGTTGCTGCTCCTCGCGGTTCTCGCACTGACCTGGTGGTCCGTGGATCTCATGCCGGAGTCCGCGAACATCGGGATCCTGATCGTCACGATCATCTTCGGCATGTTCATGGCGTTCAACATCGGCGGTAACGACGTCGCGAACTCCTTCGGCACCTCGGTCGGTGCGAAGACACTGACCATCAAGCAGGCGCTGCTCATCGCCGCCATCTTCGAGGTCGGTGGTGCGCTGATCGCCGGCGGTGACGTCACGGATACCGTCCGTTCCGGCATTGTCGACCTGGACGGCGTGAACCTCGACCCGCAGCACTTCGCTTACATCATGATGGCCGCCCTCCTCGGCGCGGCACTATGGCTGCTGATCGCGACCCGCAAGGGCTGGCCGGTCTCCACCACCCACTCGATCATCGGCGGCATCGTCGGCGCCGCGGTGGCCCAGGGCATTGCCACGGGCACCGGCGGCCTGGAGATGGTCCAGTGGGGCAAGATCGGCGAGATCGCGATGAGCTGGGTGCTTTCCCCAGTGCTGGGTGGCGTGGTCGCCCTTCTCCTGTACTCCTTCATCAAGCGTCACGTGCTGCGCTACAACGATGAGGTCGAGCACAAGATGCGCGAGATGCAGGAGCGCCGCAGCGAGCACAGGAAGCGCCACAAGGACCTCTTCTCCCGCCTCAATGAGGTGCAGCGCGCGGCTTATACCCAGACCATCGCCCGCGACGCCTCCGTCTACATCACCGGGCGCGCCGAGCCGCAGAACCTGGAATCCGACTACTACCGCGAGCTCGTCGTCATCGAGAAGGACGAGCGGGAGATCGAAGCTCACCGCGCCCTGGAGACCTGGGGCCCGTCGCTGGCTGCCCTTGGCGCAATGATCATCACCGGCATGCTCCTGCTGAAGAGCCTGAGCAACATCCTGCCGAACATGACCAGCGCCATGGTCTTCGGGATCGTCGCGATCGTGGGTATCGCGGTGTTCCTCACCCTGCGTTCCTTCACCACCGGGCTGCGCCGCTACACCGTGGACCGTGCAACCTTCGTGATGTTCAGCTGGATGCAGGTCTTCACCGCCTCCGCCTTCGCCTTCTCTCATGGTTCCAATGACATCGCGAATGCGGTGGGTCCCTTTGCTGCGATCTTCGACGTGCTGAAGACCGACTCCATCAACGCGACCGCTCCGGTGCCGATGGCGCTGATGCTTGCCGCCGGTGTGGCTCTGATCTCCGGTCTGTGGTTCATTGGCCGCAAGGTGATCGAGACGGTTGGCACGGGGCTGACCCACATTCACCCGGCCTCTGGTTTTGCTGCTGAGCTCGCCGCCGCGGGTGTGGTGATGGCGGCGTCCATCTCCGGCCTGCCGGTGTCCTCCACGCACATCCTGATCGGTGCGGTGCTGGGCGTGGGCATCGTCAACCGTGCCGCGAACTGGCGCCTGATGAAGCCGATCGCCCTGGCGTGGGTCATCACGATTCCGGCTGCCGCGCTGATCGGTGCGGTGGGCGTCCTGCTGATCGGCTGGATCTTCTAAGAGCCGAGAAGTCTAAGCACACAACAGCGCCCCGGGTGGAGAAACACCCGGGGCGCTGTGCTGTGCTGGTGGCCGAGGTGCGGCCGGGGCGCGCCTGAGAGGCCCTCAGCCCGCCGGCTTAAGCAGCGGCTGCGGACTTTGGCCGTGGCAGCTCGCGGCGCACGACCTTGCCCACCGCGTTGCGGGGCAGGGAGTCCACGTACACGAAGTGGCGCGGCACGGAGAAGCGGGCCAGCTGCTTGGAGACTGTCGCTTTGATCTCCTCCTGCAGCTTCTGCTTATCGGCCGCGCTCAGCTCCTCCTTCGTGACGATCCACGCGCACAGCGCCTGGCCGAACTCGTCGTCCGGAACGCCCTGGACGCAGACCTCGAGGATCTCCGGCAGGGTGCCGATGATGTGCTCGGTATCGGTGGGGTAGACGTTCTCGCCACCGGAGACGACCATGTCGTCCGAGCGGCCGGAGACGAACAGCAGGCCGTCCTCCCAGTACCCCAGGTCGCCGGTGGCGATCATTCCCTCGTGGGTCTCCTTGTCCTTGCCCGGTCGGGTGTAGCCCTCGAACATCATGTTGTTGGCGACGAAGATGCGGCCAACCTCGCCGTCCGGGCACTCGCGGAAGTCCTCGTCCAGGACCTTGACCACCGTGGCCATCGGCGGCTTGCCCGCGGTATTCGGGTGGCGCTGCAGGTCATCTGGGTTGGCGATCGTGGCCCAGCTGACCTCGGTGGAGCCGTAGAGGTTGTAGAGCGCGGGCCCGAACTTCTCGAAGGTCTTCTCCACGATCTGCGGCGGGATCGGCTCGCCGGAGGCGGCAATGACCTTCGTGCCCGGGTCCATGCCCTCCGGCACAGCCTCCAGCAGGCGACGCAGCATCGTCGGCACGATGGCGATCGCATACGGGCGGTTGGCCTCGATGAGCTGCACCGCATCCTCCGGGCGGAACTTGCGCTGCATCACCATCGTCGAGCGGAGTGCGAGCGCCAGCTGGATATTCGCAAAACCCCAGGTGTGGAACATCGGGGCTGCCAGGTAGAACGGGCGGCGTGCCTTCAGCGGGATCCGGCTCATGATCGAGGACGCCGGCAGGTAGCTCGGCGGCTCCGGACGGCGGGTGCCGCGCGGGGTTCCGGTTGTTCCGGAGGTCAGGATGATGGTGCGGCCACGGCGGGGGCGGGACGGAATCGTCTGCTCTGCCGGGGTGGTGCGCAGCACCAGGCTCAGCGACGGCCAGTCCTCGCTGCGGGTCGCGTGGTCCTCCATCTCCAGGGCGTCGCGGATATTCGAGTCCGCGGGCAGTGCCTCCTCGGCCTCCCGGGTGAGCCCGATGGTGTCGCCAAACTCGTGGGCGACGATGACGGGGCAGTCGTCGAAACCCTTCGGCAGCAGCGGGATGAACTCCTCGTCGATGAACAGGACGTCCAGCTTGTTCTCGCGAGCGACCGCGCGGGTCTGTTCGGCCGAAGCCCCGGTGTTGAACAGGACCAGGTCGGTGCCCAGGCGGCCGTGGGCGCACAGCGCCATGATGAAGCCGCGGTGGTTGCGGGTCAGCACGCCGATGCGGTCGCGCTCCCGGATGCCGATGCGGAACAGTGCCTTCGCGAGCTGGTTCACCTGGTTGTGCAGCTCCTGATAGGTCATGGAGCCGCGGTCGTCGATGATCGCGGTGTGGAACGGGTCGCGGGCGGCGCCAATGGCCAGCAGGGAGGCGGGCTGGAACTCCCACTGGTACATGGAACCCAAAGCCTTCGCGGCGGCGACGGGCGTCATCGAGCCCAGCACGCCGGAACGCATCAGGGGGAGAGTGCCGAGCGCGAGCGTGCCCGCCGAACCGAGTGTGTGGCTGAGCTTTTCCTTGATGCCTGCCGGGCCTGCGGGTGAGAACGTGTCGGTCATTGCGATTACCCCTGTCGAATCGGATGTGTCTGCACGGGCGTTCCCCCGCGCCTGGTTCTGCAGCGATAGGTGGGTAGCTTTGCCAACCTAATAGCTATGTTGGTCACCCTATCTAAGTGATGTGGATCACGTTTAGCTTTGCTGATATCGGCGCCGATGAGGCTTCGCTGAGTGATGGAAGCGGCTAGTTTTGGCGGGTGTTCGCTAGGAGCGTACAGGCCGAAAACTGAGGATTATTGGCGCCGGAAAAGCCGTGTGAACTGGTCTTTTATTGGGGGAGGGGTGCATGTGGCAGCCGGAATAGTCTTCGGGGCTCCCGGCGTTGTACGAAATGCGATTTAAGGAAGGCGCTTGCCCGGTTATGGTGGGGCATCAAAGCGCACGAGCGAAAAGGGAGATAAATGTTCGAAAGGTTTACCGACCGGGCACGACGCGTTGTCGTCTTGGCACAAGAGGAAGCGCGAGCGCTGAATCACAATTACATCGGTACCGAGCACATCCTCCTGGGGCTGATCCAAGAGGGTGAAGGGGTGGCCGCCAAGGCGCTCGAGTCCATGGGGATTTCCCTCGACGCGGTGCGTACCGAGGTTAAGGAGATCATCGGCTCCGGTGGCAACCCGCCGAGCGGTTATATCCCGTTTACCCCACGCGCCAAGAAGGTGCTGGAGCTGGCCCTGCGCGAGGCGCTGCAGCTCGGCCACAAGTACATCGGCACCGAGCACATCCTGCTCGGCCTCATCCGCGAGGGCGAGGGTGTTGCCGCCCAGGTGCTGGTGAAGCTGGGCGCCGACCTGTCCCGCGTTCGCCAGCAGGTTATTCAGCTGCTCTCCGGCTACGAGGGTGGTGGCGAGCACGAGGAGGCCCCGGACCAGCCGGCCGTCGCCGGTGTCGCCCCGTCTGGCCAGGGCGGAGCCAAGGCGGGCCAGAAGTCCAACTCCCTGGTCCTGGACCAGTTCGGCCGCAACCTCACGCAGGCCGCTAAGGACGGCAAGCTGGACCCCGTTGTCGGCCGCGCCGGCGAGATCGAGCGCATCATGCAGGTGCTCTCCCGCCGCACCAAGAACAACCCGGTGCTCATCGGCGAGCCGGGCGTGGGTAAGACCGCCGTCGTCGAGGGCCTGGCCCTGGACATCGTCAACGGCAAGGTCCCGGAGACCCTGCGCGATAAGCAGGTCTACTCCCTGGACCTGGGCTCCCTGGTCGCGGGCTCCCGCTACCGCGGTGACTTCGAGGAGCGCCTGAAGAAGGTACTCAAGGAGATCAACCAGCGCGGCGACATCATCCTGTTCATCGACGAGATCCACACCCTCGTCGGTGCCGGTGCCGCGGAGGGCGCAATCGACGCCGCCTCCATCCTGAAGCCGAAGCTGGCCCGCGGCGAGCTGCAGACCATCGGTGCCACCACGCTGGAGGAGTACCGCAAGCACATCGAGAAGGACGCCGCCCTGGAGCGCCGTTTCCAGCCGGTTCAGGTGCCGGAGCCGTCCGTCGCGGACACCATCGAGATCCTGAAGGGTCTGCGCGACCGCTACGAGGCTCACCACCGTGTGTCCATCACCGACGGTGCCCTGCGTTCCGCCGCCACCCTGGCCGACCGCTACATCAACGACCGCTTCCTGCCGGATAAGGCTGTTGACCTGCTCGACGAGGCAGGCGCGCGCATGCGCATCAAGCGCCTCACCGCGCCGAAGTCCGTCCAGGAAGTCGACGACAAGATCGCTGAGGTCCGCCGCAAGAAGGAGGCCGCGATCGATGAGCAGGACTTCGAGAAGGCAGCGGCGCTGCGCGACGACGAGCGCACCCTGACCGAGGAGCGCGCCGAGAAGGAAAAGGCCTGGCGCGCCGGCGAGCTCGATGAGGTCGCCGAGGTCGACGAGGAGCAGATCGCAGAGGTGTTGGCCAACTGGACCGGCATCCCGGTGTTCAAGCTGACGGAGGAGGAATCCTCCCGACTGCTGGACATGGAAGGCGAGCTGCACAAGCGCATCATCGGCCAGGACGATGCCGTCAAGGCCGTCTCCCGCGCGATCCGCCGCACCCGTGCCGGCCTGAAGGATCCGAACCGCCCGTCCGGCTCCTTCATCTTCGCCGGTCCGTCCGGTGTGGGTAAGACGGAGCTGTCCAAGGCGCTCGCCGAGTTCCTCTTCGGCGACGACGACGCCCTGATCCAGGTGGACATGGGTGAGTTCCACGACAAGTTCACCGCCTCCCGCCTCTTCGGTGCCCCTCCGGGATACGTCGGCTACGACGAGGGCGGCCAGCTGACCGAGAAGGTCCGCCGCAAGCCGTTCTCCGTCGTCCTCTTCGACGAGATCGAGAAGGCCGATAAGGACATCTACAACACGCTGCTCCAGGTGCTGGAGGAAGGTCGCCTGACCGATGGCCAGGGCCGCATCGTGGACTTCAAGAACACGGTGCTGATCTTCACCTCGAACCTGGGTACCAGGGATATCTCCAAGGCCGTGGGCATGGGCTTCTCCAACGCCGGCGAGCAGGACGAGGCCGCGCAGTACGAGCGGATGAAGTCCAAGGTAGATGACGAGCTGAAGAAGCACTTCCGCCCGGAGTTCCTGAACCGTATCGACGACATCGTGGTCTTCCACCAGCTCACCCGCGAGCAGATCGTCCAGATGGTGGACCTGCTCATGGGCCGCGTCCGCCGCGCCCTGGAGGACAAGGACATGGGCATCGAGGTCAGCGAGAAGGCCAAGAACCTCCTCGCCAAGCGTGGCTTCGACCCGGTCCTGGGTGCCCGCCCACTGCGTCGCACGATCCAGCGCGAGATCGAGGACGAGCTCTCCGAGAAGATCCTCTTCGGCGAGTTCGGTGCAGGCGAGATCGTCACCGTGGACGTGGAGAACTGGGACGGCGAGTCCGCCGGCAAGGATGCGAAGTTCGTCTTCGGCTCCAAGCCGAAGCCGCTGCCGGAGTTCGACGCCGCTGACTTCGAGGTCGACGGTGGCGAGGCGCATCAGAGCCCGGCCGAGGAGGCCAAGGCCTCCGTCGCCTCCGCGGCGGCCGGCGACGTGCCCGAGGAGGGCGCTACCGGCGAGGACGCTGGCGAAAGCACCGGCTCCGAGGAACAGTCCGAGGACTAAGCCCCTCCCCGGGACGGCATAGCCGGAAAACCGGCCAAAGTTAACGAGCCGCGGCACACCCAGTAACGGGTGGCCGCGGCTCTTGCTATGTCCGGGGCGTTATGCGTCGGCGCAGTGCGACGCGGTGCAGCGCCGGGGCGGGCAGCGGCAGCGTCGAGACAGTCCCGAGGTGGTGCGGGGTCGGGCTGAGCGACCCAGCAGGTTGCTTCTAGCGCGGGATCTGGTCTGCGGTGGACAGCTCATAAGGCTGGCCATTAATGACCTTCTCCAACCACAGCACCGCGGGGGAGAGGTTCGCCATCATCGGGATCACGTGATCCACCAGCGGCGCCACGCTCGGCACGTCTTGCTCCCGGTAGTACACCTTCACCCCCTTGCCCAGCCAGCTGCGGGCCAGGTCGCGGGCCTGGGAGGCCGGGATCGTGTCGTCGTTCTTGCCCTGCCCGATGTACACCGGGACGGACGGGGAGAGCGTGCCGATCAGCTGCTTCTGCACCGCGCTGGCGATCGGCTCCTCCTGCATTAGCTGCGTCAGGGAGGAACCATCCTTGGTGAGGGTGCGGGTGTCCTTATATGCGTGGCGGAGCAGGGACTCCGGCACACACTCGTCCTTCGTCTGCTCCAGCAGCTTCCGACCCTTGTCGTTGAGCTTCGAGTAGATCGGCTCGCGCAGCTCCGGATCGGAGTACAGCAGGCCGTTGATGGCGTAGCCGAGGGCCGCGGCCAGCGCGCCGTTATCGATGGTGCCAGCCACCACGCCCAGGTTCGCCGGGATGCCGCCCGCGTAGCCTGCGACGAGGTTCAGCTCCGGGGCGTAGGAATCCGCCAGCTCCAGGGCAGAAGCACTTGCCCCACCGCCCTGGGAGTAGCCCCAGGTCGCCACCGGGGTCTTGTCGCTGACCCCACGGATGCCCATGTTTTTCGCGGCGCGGCCGATATCCAGCGTCGCGTTCCCCTGGGCCACGCGGTTCATGTACGTGTGCTGCGCGCGGGTCCCCAGGCCCGGCAGGTCGGTCAGCGCGACATCCCAGCCGCGCATCAGTGCCTGCAGGGCGGGCAGCGCCTCGTACTCCAGCCCCCACGGCGCGAGCTTGCCCGGCGCACAGGCGTTGGAGGAGCCCTGGGTGCCGGGGGCGATCAGCATCAGCGGGCGCGGCCCCTTACCCCGCCACGGCTTCGAGGACTCGTAGATGGTGCCGGTGACCGGGATGGTCTTGCCATTCGAGTCGGTGGACACGTAGGCCACCCGGGTGGCCTTGCTGTTCGTCAGGTCTACGAACGGCAGCCCCAGCGCGAGCGTGCTCGGGCCGGTCTTCAGCACCTGGCCGGGCTTGCCCTCCACGTACTCCGGCAGGGAGCTGTAGAAGTTATCCGGATCGTAGTTCGGCATGGAGCTGCCGAGCGCGGCCCCGGAACCCATCTCCGACGAACCCCGCCACGCGCCCTCGACGGAGCCATAAAGCGGGGACGCCGCCGCGCCGGCCACAGAAAGTGGCAGCGCGACGGCGGTGATGGCAGCGGCGGCGGTGAGGCTCGCCGCGCGGCTGGTGCGTCGGGGGTTGTCCGAGCGAAGGCTGAACATGCGTGCTCCTTGGAGGATCGTGGCTGGCAGATAACAGCTAGATCCTATCGGCAGGAACACTATTGCGTCGGGGAAATTACTATTCCGCTTCGGCGACAGCCAGCGCGTCAGCCTCGTGGCTCGAGTCCTTCCGGCTCAGATCCACCACCAGCGCAATAGCGCCGACGACGATCGTGGGCAGCACCCAGCCCAGACCCTCCGGGTACAGCGGAATCACACTCAGGTCACCGGTGATACCGTCCATCGTCTCGCCCAGCAGGTCGCTCAGCAGGTCGATGATGGAGAACACCAGGGCGACCGCGACGGCAGCGCGGTAGGTCAACGGAATCGGGCGGCCACGCACCGCCAGCTGCGTGAAGGTCACCGCGATCAGCGCGATTGCCGGCGGGTAAATCAGGCCGATGATCGGGCCGGAGAAGCTCAGGATCTTCTCCAGGCCGAGGTTGGCCACCGTGAAGCCAATCAGGGTGAAGACCACGGACCACCAGCGGTAGCTGATCGCAGGAACCAGCTCGTGGAAGAAGGATGCCGACGCCGCGATCAGGCCAACTGCCGTCGTCAAGCAGGCGAGCAGCACCACGCCGGAGAAGACCATGTCACCGGCCGTTCCCAGGGAGAGCTTCGACGCCTGCGACAGCACCGCTGCACCGTCCGAATACTGCCCCTTATCCGGCATCTTCGTGCCCATCACGCCCAGGGCGAGGTACACGATCAGCAGGAAGAAACCAGCCAGCACCGCGGAGATCGAGGAGTACTTGACGACCGTCTTGCGCTCCTTGACGCCGTGGGAGTTGAAGGAGCTCACCACGATGATCGCGAAGGCCATCGCCGCGATGGAGTCCATCGTGAAGTAGCCTTCCAGGATGCCCGCGGTCAGCGGGCTGCTGGCATACTCGCCGGTCGCGGCAGCGGGTTCGCCGTTGAGCTTCATGAAACCCAGCACCGCGAGGATGGCGATCAAGGCCAGCAGCAGCGGCGTCAGGAAGTTACCCAGGGTGTCAGCGACCTTGCCGGGGAACAGGACGATCGCGAAAGCCACCGTGAAGAAGATCGCGGTGGTCACCAGGCGCCACGCCTGGCCGGACAGGCCGAAGGTGGACTCGATGCCCAGCTCGTAGCCGATCGCGGCGGCGCGCGGCATGGCGTAGAAGGAGCCGATGGATAGGTAGGCGGCGATGGAAAACACCAGGCCGAACGCCGCGCCCGCGCGCGACGCCAGCTGGCGCACCCCGGCGCCGGAGATAGCCACCGCGATGATCGTGATGGTCGGCAGCAGCACGCCGGTGAGGATGAAGCCGATGATGGCGGGGGTGAAGTTCTCGCCGGACTCGATCCCCAGCATGGGCGGGAAGATCAGGTTGCCGGCGCCGAAGAACATCGAAAACAGCATCAGCCCGACGGCGAAGATCGAGGCGGCGGGTTTCGCCGTGCCACGGCCAGCCGCGGACTGAGTGGAGGTTCCGGAACTCATGAAATGAGGGCCTTTCTACAGCGACGATCCGCGCGGTGGCGGCCTAGGACCAGGTTCAACCACACCCCCGGGTGGGGTGGCGTGAGCAAGCGCGGCCGGTTGTGGCGGTGGTGCCGCTCGAGGGTGAACCAGAGGCGGATCAGAATAAACGTATTTAAGTAGAGGTTAGGGTGCCCCAGTAAGAATCAACTAGTCGGGAAGGGTAATCCCGGCGTTGGTGCGCTCGATCAGTCGGTCAGCCACGAGGGAATCCACCGCTCGCGAAAGCTGAACCCGATCGGGCCACAGTTGATCGATCTCATCGACTGCGACGTGGGTGGTCGCAGATTCTCTCAGGGTTTTGAGGACGAGGCCCCGAACCTGTCGGTCCGTGCCTTCGAACTTCTGGACGCGCCGGGCGGCGGCGGATTTTTCCTCTTCCGTCGGCTCGGGCTTGCCTGCCGCCACCCACGCGCAGCGCGCGGCGATGGGGCAGAGCTCGCACTGCGGGGTGCGGGCCTGGCAGATCAGGCTGCCCAGCTCCATCAGGGAGGCGGTCATGAGCAGCGCTGCATCCCGGTGACGACGGTCGTGCCCCGCGTTGCGGTAGCCGCGCCGGTCCAGGGTGGGGTCGTGGTCCACCCAAGGCATCATGTCGGCGACGTCCGCCAGGTCGCGGCTGCGTGCCGGTCCCTGGAGGAAGTTGCCGTGGGCTGCCCGGTGGCACACGCGACGGACGTTGGTGTCCACCACGGGAACCGCCTGCTCGAAGGCGTAGGCGGCCACCGCTCGGGCGGTGTAGCTGCCGACCCCGGGCAGGCTTTCCAGTTCGGCGACGCTGCTGGGCAGTTCCCCGTCGAAGCGCTCCACGCAGGCCTGGGCGCATTCCTGCAGCCGCAGGGCGCGGCGCGGATAGCCCAGGTTTCCCCATTCGCGGATGACGTCCGCGGTGGCAGCGGTTGCGAGCGCGTCCGGGGTGGGCCAGCGCTGTAGCCAGGCCTGCCACCGCGGGGCGACGCGGGCGACGGGGGTCTGCTGCGACATCACTTCACTCACCAGGATTGCCCACGGGCTGGTGCCGACGTGGCGCCAGGGCAGGTCGCGCGCGTTGCGTGCGAACCAGTGGTTCAGTGCGCTGATGAGGGCAAGGTCGAAGGTGGTTTCCTGCTGACCCTCTGCGGTTGGGAGTGTCATTCGGCCACCTCCCCGGGGTGTCGGGGTGAACCTTGCCCTGCGATGTGTCCCGCGCGGTGTGGGCGGGGTGCCTGGTGAAAGCGCATCGGAGAGTGGATTACAGCGGTTGTTCGAAGGCGGTGGGGGTTCCCACCTGCCGGATTGTCCTACAAAATTGTCCTGGGAAAGCTTTAAGAGCAAGATTGAAGCCATGACTGACTCCCGCAGCCCTGAAAGCCCTTCGAATACTGTACCTGGCCAGCAGGCCAACACAGAGTCGCCGGAGGCCACCGCCCAGCAGCAGACCATGACCCCGGAGCAGGCCTGGGTCGCGATGCGAGATGGCAACCGCCGCTTCATGAGCGAGGATGTTGCCCACCCGAATCAGGACGTCAACCGCCGCCATGTCCTCACCGCAGGCCAGCGCCCGCACGCTGTGGTCCTGGCGTGCTCGGACTCCCGCGTGCCGGTGGAGATCGTCTTCGACCAGGGTCTGGGGGATGTCTTCGTGATCCGCACCGCCGGGGAGATCACGGACCTGTCCGTGCTGGCCTCCCTGGAGTTCGCCGTGGACGGGCTGGGTGTGCCGCTGGTGCTGGTGCTGGGCCACGAGGCCTGCGGTGCGGTGGCCGCGGCGCAGACCGCGCTGAACACCGGCCAGCTGCCGAATGGTTTCCAACGTGTGCTGGTGGAGAAGGTCACCCCATCCCTGCTGGCGGCCCGCCGCGAGGGCCGGGAGGGCTCCCAGGACTTCGAGAAGCAGCACGTCGTGGAGATCACCCGCCACATCATGGACCGGTCCCCGGAGATCCAGCAGCAGGTGGAGCAGGGTCGCTGCGCGGTCGTGGGTCTGCGCTACCGCCTGGAGGACGGCTTGGCCGAGCCGCTGATCTCCTTCGGTTTGGATGAAGACCAGCTCTAAGCTGCTCGGGGCTGCTGCGCCCGCCACTGCCTCGAGCCGGTTCTCGCCGCCTCCCTACCTGGCGGGTGGGGCGTGTTTAAGCGCCATTATTCGAGGTAAGCCGACTAAAATCTGGGGCTGTGAACGCAGGACCAGGGAACACAGGAGACAGCTTCCGGCGCCGCGACCCCGAACGGGGCCAGCGCCCACCTCGTGATGCCCAGCCACCGCTGCCGCCCGAGGTCTACCGTCGTAGGCGCATCGCCGCGATCGCCGCGGTTGTCGTAGTGATCCTCCTGCTCTGGTGGCTGCTCAGTTCCCTCGGCGGATCCCAGGAGGACGCCAGCACGCCTGCGGCGGATACCACGCAGAGCAGTAGTGCGGCGCCGACGTCCGGAAAAGAAAAGAAGCCGGACGCGAAGGACAAGAAGGCCGAATCCGAAAAGCAGGCCGCGAAGAAGTCCGAGGACAAGAAGAAGGACGCCGAGCCGAAGGACCCGGCCGCGGAGAAGACCAGCTGTGAGCTCGCGGATCTGCGCGTGACCGCGGTGCCGGGTAAGTCCACCTTCGACCCGGGCGAGGAGCCGACCTTCTACGCGAAGATCGCGAACCCCACGAAGGCGGACTGCGTGATCGACGTGGACGAGGCCAAGCTGCTCTTCGAGGTCTTCGCGATGGATGACTACCACCGCGTGTGGGGTGACCTGGACTGCAACGAGCCCTCCATCACCGGGGAAGTGACGATCGAGGCGGGGGAGAGCCAGAACTACAAGATGGGCTCCTGGTCCCGGACCACTTCCGCACCGGATCAGTGCGATGCCCGCCAGCCGGTGGGTCCGGGCAGCTACCTGCTCTACGCGCACCTGGGGGATAACGTCTCCCAGCCTGCGACGTTCAACATGAGCTAGCGGCTAGCCCCGTGCCTGGGTCGCCCGTGGCATTAGCCCCGGCGCCTCACACAGCTAGCCCCGCGGCGGGCGCCCCCGCGGCTAGCTTTCGCGCAGCCGCCGCACCACACTCAGCGCCTGGCCGATGTTCTTGACCTGGTGCACCTCCAAACCCTTCGGCACGCTCGGGCTGGTGCCCGCCGGGATGATCGCGTGCTTCATCCCCAGCCGCGCGGCCTCGGAGAGCCGCTGGTTGATCTCCGGGATGCGCCGCACCTCGCCGCCCAGGCCTACCTCGCCCATCGCGCACAGGCCGAGGGGGAGTGGCTCGTCCTGGGCCGTGGAGGCCAGCGCCAGACCCAGCGCGAGGTCCGCGGCCGGCTCGCTGATCCGCATCCCACCCACAGTCGCGGCGTAGACCTCCCGGCGCCCCAGCTGCATCCCGCAGCGTTGGGCAAGTACCGCGAGCATCATGGACACTCGGCCCGATTCGATGCCGGTGACGAAGCGCTTCGGATTGCCCTGCTCGGTCTCCACCGCGAGCGTTTGGATCTCCCCGACGAGTGCCCGGCGGCCATCCATCTTCACGGTGACCGCAGTACCCGTCACGGACTCGGTGCGGTGATTCAAGAACAGCCCCGAGGGGTCCGTCACCTCCTTGATTCCCTCCGCTGTCTGCTCGAAGCAGCCGACCTCCTCGGTGGGGCCGAAGCGGTTCTTGATGCCGCGGAGGAAACGCAGGGAGGAGTGCTGGTCGCCCTCGAAGTGCAGGACGACGTCCACGAGGTGCTCGATGGTGCGCGGCCCTGCGACGTTGCCGTCCTTCGTTACGTGCCCCACCGCCAGCACCGGGGTGCCGGACTGCTTCGCCAGGGTGGTCAGGGTGGACGTCACGGCGCGGGTTTGGGTCACCCCGCCCGGCACGCCCTCCACGCCGCTGGCGTTCATGGTTTGCAGGGAGTCCACAATGATCAGCTCGGGCTTGACCGTATCCACGTGGTGCAGCGCCTGCTCCAGGTCGTGCTCGGCGGCGATGTAGAGCTTTTCGGAGAGCGCGTTGGTGCGCTCCGCGCGGTGGCGTACCTGGCCGACGGACTCCTCGGCGGTGATGATCAGCACCGAGCGGTTGGCCTTAGCCCAGTTGGCGGACACCTCCAGCAGCAGCGTGGACTTGCCCACGCCCGGTTCGCCCGCGAGCAGCACCGCAGAGCCAGGGACGATGCCACCGCCCAACACCCGGTCCAGCTCCGCCGAGCCGGAGGGGATGTGGTTGGCGATCTGCGGGTCGATCTCCGTGACCGGCAGGGCATCGCTGGTAGCTCCGGCGAGGTGCCGGGCACCGGAGCGGGACCCGGCCGCGCTCGCGGCGGCGGGGCGGCGCTCCTCGAGCGTGCCCCATTCACCGCAGCTGGGGCAGCGCCCCATCCACTTGGACAGGACGTAGCCGCACTCGGTGCATTCGTAGCTGGTTTTCGAGCTCCGCTTTGTTGCCATGCCGGTCATTCTAGGCAGCGGTGCAGACACCCCCTCCGCCGAGCGCGCCGATAATCGAACATCCCAGGTCGGCGCCCGCAGAAAACAAAAACCGCCGCCCCAACGAAGGGGAGCGGCGGCAGACCTAAAACCGAGTAGCGACTACTTGTCGGTCGGCTGGCCGTCCTTGTCGCGGTCGAAGGCGCCAGCCTCCGGGGTGTAAGCGACGACCGGTGCGTTCAGGGAGAACTCGGCATCGTCGAACTTGATCTCCACCGGCTTCTGGCCGCCGACGTAGAGGTCCTTCACGCCGGAGACGTCACCAGCGGCGTAGCTGAGGCACTTCTGATCCTTAGCGCCCTTCTCCAGGTCCTTCAGGGCATCCTCGCGGTCCACGACGAGGTTGCAGCCCGGCTTGATGGTCTCGTTCAGGCTCACAGCCTGGCCGTCCACGGAAGCGGAGACCAGCTTGACGTCCTTGCCGTCGTTCTCCGCATTGGAAGCGGTGAACTTCAGGGACGGCTTGCCGTCGGCGCCCAGAACCACGGAGACGTCCGAAACGTCCACGTTGCCTTCCTTGGCGTGCAGGCCATTCACGGCCGGGGCCTGCTCTGCGGTCTGGGTGATCTGACCAGCGGAGCAAGCGGTCATGCCCAGGGCGGCACCTGCAGCAACGATGGCGAGGGCACCGCGGACAACGGTCGACTTCTGAGACTTCACGTTCTGATCCTCCATTGTGAGGCTAGGCCTAGGCCGGTTAAGGCCTTTCAACAGTTGTGGTCATCGTACCCGGCGCAAATTGGCCGGAAACTAATAGCTGCTTCACAGAATAGCCCCTTGGGTGGGCAGATTCCTAGTTCAGGCCACTGTTTTCCCCTAATCCCACCCCGTTGTTACCCCTATTATTTGGGGACGTCGCCCGCCAGCGTCGGCGCGCTGGCCGAAGTATTGTGGCTTTTCGTCGGGACCGGGCCTTTCTGCAGGCAGCGGGCCGATCGGGTATGCTCGAACACGGTTTTTAAAGCGCAACGAGGGCGTAAATAGGAAGGTCACGGATGGATTTCAAGGTCGGCGACACGGTCGTATACCCACACCACGGCGCAGCTCAGATCGAGGGGATCGAGCAGCGCGAGTTCAAGGGTGAGACGGTGGACTACCTGGTGCTGCGCCTCTACCAGGGCGATCTTTCCGTCCGCGTCCCGGCCGCGAACGCTGAGAAGGTGGGCGTGCGCGACGTCGTCGGCGAGGAGGGCCTGCGCAAGGTCTTCTCCGTGCTGCGCGAGACGGACGTCGAGGAGGCAGGCAACTGGTCCCGCCGCTACAAGGCCAACCAGGAGCGCCTGACCTCCGGTGACCAGAACAAGGTCGCCGAGGTGGTTCGCGATCTGTGGCGCCGTGACCAGGATCGTGGCCTCTCGGCAGGCGAGAAGCGCATGCTGGCTAAGGCCCGCCAGATCCTGGTGGGCGAGCTCGCGCTGGCCGATGGCGTCGACGATAAGAAGGCCGACGCGATGCTGGCCGAGATGCACGAGACCATCGAGCGCCACCGCGAGCAGGCCGCTGCCGCCCGTGCGGCGGATACCGAGGGGGACGCCGCCATCGACCTCGACGACGAGCTCAACAAGTAACAGCCACGGTTGCCAGCCGTCCCTCGAGGGTGGCTCAACGAGTAGAGAGCGCCGGGTGAGACGTGTTTTCCAAGACTGATACTGCAGCGCTGCCCGTGGTGGCCGTCATCGCCGCGGCGGGCAGTGGCACCCGGTTGGGAGCCGATCAGCCCAAGGCCTTCGTGGAGCTGGCGGGGCGCACCCTCGTGGAGCGAGCCCTGGACGGGCTGGCCAGCTCCGGGGTGGTGGGGCGAACCTTCGTGATGATCAGCCCGGATATGCAGGGGCGCATGGCGGAGATCCTCGACGACCCCGCGAACCAGGCCGCGTGGGCGGGGATGCGCGTGAGCGCCGGCACCGGGGGCTCCGAGCGCTCCGATAGTGTCTTCGCCGGCCTGCAGCTCGTGGAGGGCGAGCTCGGCTCGCCCGTGGACTGCGTTGAATGCGCGCAGGTGGACGAGGCGATCGTGCTGGTGCACGACGCCGCCCGCTGCCTCACCCCGCCCGCGATGATCGCCCAGGTCGTCGAGCAGGTCCGCGCCCACGGGGAGGCGGGCACCGCGGCGGGAGTGGTTCCCGCCCTGCCGGTGACGGACACGATCAAGACCATTGCGGACGGGATGGTCACCGGCACCCCGGCCCGCGATGGCCTGGTGGCGGTGCAGACCCCGCAGGGCTTCCTCTTCTCCGCGCTGATGGACGCTAATCGGAAGTACCAGGCAGGCCTGGAGCTCGGCCGAGGGCACGCCCGCCTGGCCACGGACGATGCCTCCATCATGGAGCTCGCCGACTACCCGGTAGCCATCACCACCGGCGACGATCGCGCGATGAAGATCACCACCCCGCGGGATTTCGCCATCGCTGAGATGATGGTCGAGCGATGATGATCGACCGATGATGGTCGACCAAGGAAGGAACGAGCACCCATGACCCAGCCGATTATCCCCCGCGTCGGCATCGCCTCCGACGCCCACCAGGTCGAGCCCGGCAAGCCCTGCTGGATGGCCGGGCTACTCTTCGATGGCGCCGATGGCTGCGAGGGACATTCCGACGGCGACGTGGTCAGCCACGTCATCGTCGACGCACTGCTCAGCGCCTCCGGGTTGGGGGACCTGGGCAGCTTCGTCGGCGTGGGACGCAAGGAATACGACGGTGTCTCGGGGGAGCGCCTGATCACGGAGTGCCGCCAGCTGTTGGCCGAGAACGGTTTCACGATCGGCAACGTCGCCGCCCAGATGATCGGCAATAGGCCGAAGATGGGGCCGCGCCGGGAGGAGGCCGAGCGCCGCCTCACCGAGCTCGTCGGGGCGCCGGTGTCCGTTTCCGCGACGACCACCGACAAGATGGGCTTCACCGGCCGCGGGGAAGGCGTGGCCGCTCTCGCTACCGCGGTTGTGTGGAAGGCTGGCGCTTAAATTGCGTGCCCACGAAAATGGACACGATGAAGGTGTAAATCGCGAAACCTAGAAGCTCCACGGTGCTCGCTGAGCGGGGTCCATCCTTGAGGATCAGAATAAGGATGACTACTGCGGGGATCCCGAGCAGTGTGGTTCCGAGCAACGTCGTTCGCCCTAGCGCTGCGTCTCCGTGCCGGTAGTGGTGGGAAGACGAGGCCGCGCCGACGGCAGCCCCCACTGCGAGGATGAGAAATATCAACCAGCTGTGCATCGGTGGGCTCTACTTCTTCCGAATGTGGTTCACGCGGCCAAGGGCAATATTCAATATATTGCCCGATGGTGGGTGCGGAAGGTTTTTGGCTAAATCCGTTTTATGGTCGGCCTAAGAATTAGCGCACGTCGATGGTGCTGGAGATCCGGCCCAGGCCCTCGATTTCAACTTCGACGGTGTCCCCGTGCCTCAGGTACTGGGGCGGCGTCATCCCGTGGCCCACGCCTGCCGGTGTGCCGAGAGCGATGACGTCGCCGGCCTCCAGCGTGGCGAAGTTCTCCACGTACTCGACCAGCTCCTGCGGTTTGAACACCAGGTCGGCGAGGCTGTGCTCCTGACGTAGCTCCCCGTTGACCCAGGTCCGCAGCATCGCGCCTTCCGCCACCGGGTCGAAGGGCTGGCCCTTCTCACCCGTGGCCATCGTCAGCCACGGGCCGAGCGCGCTGGACTCGTCCAGATTCTTACCCTGCAGCCACTGCTGAGTGCGGTACTGCCAATCCCGCTGGGAGAAGTCATTCATCACCGCATACCCCGCGATCTGGCCACCGTGCCCCATCACGATCGCTAGCTCGCCCTCATAATCCAGCTTCTGCGCCATCGCACGTGGTACCCGCACATTCCCATAAGGCGTGGTCAGCGCCGTGGCGAACTTCGCGAACAGTGTGGGGTGGTCCGGCACCGGATGCCCCATCTCCACGATGTGCTCCCGGAAATTCAACCCGGTGCAGAGCACCTTCCGCGGGTTCGGAATCACCGGAGCCAACTGACGGGCCGAGAACTCAATGCTCTCCCCGGCGCTCGCGGAGGCCGAGAGGGTGACGTCCTGAAGAAAACCCCCGAGATCCCCGTCGGCCAGGACGGTACCGGTGCCGTGCGTGCCGTCGAAGCTCTCCACACGGATGGTGCGCAGGCGGCCGGCGGTTTCGATGGTTGCTAGGCGGTGGGCCATGATCCTCCTCGGGCAGGTCTTTTGGTGACTGCCTACCGAGGATAGCCTTCCGGTCGGCAGCCACCGGCCACCGAAGTACAATTGCGGTGACGAGGGGCACGGGGCGCATCCGCCCTGGCCCGCCAGAGCAAAAACCTGCAAGACCCACGAAGGCGGCCAACCATGGTTGATTCTTTGCCCACCGACGCGTCGGAGCCGATGCCGCTCCAGCTGCGCATCTACGACACCGCGAGCCGCAAGGTCCGCGAGTTCACCCCGCTGCGCGAAGGCAAGGTTTCCATCTACCTGTGTGGCGCCACCGTGCAGTCCATCCCACACATCGGGCACGTCCGTTCCGGTGTGGCCTTCGACGTCCTGCGCCGCTGGCTGCTCGCCCAGGGATACGACGTCGCGTTCGTCCGCAACGTCACCGACATCGACGACAAGATCCTCACCAAGGCCGCGGAGAACAACCGCCCCTGGTGGGAGTGGGCAGCAACCCACGAGCGTGCCTTCACCTGGGCATATGACCAGCTGGGCGTGCTGCCGCCGTCCGTGGAGCCGCGGGCAACCGGGCACGTCCCGCAGATGATCGAGTACATGCAGCGCATCATCGATAACGGCCACGGCTACGCCGCCGACGGCAACGTGTATGCCCAGCCCGCCTCGATCGAGAACTACGGCTTCCTCTCTGGCCAGAAGCTCGACGAGCTGGACCAGGGCGAGTCCGCGGGCACGGGTAAGAAGGACCCCCGCGACTTCACCATGTGGAAGGCCGCCAAGCCGGGCGAGCCCGCCTGGGATACGCCGTGGGGCCGGGGGCGCCCAGGCTGGCACATCGAGTGCTCCGCGATGGCCACGAACTACCTGGGCGGGGAGTTCGACATCCACGCCGGCGGGCTGGACCTACAGTTCCCGCACCACGAAAACGAGGCCGCCCAGGCCACCGCAGCCGGCGATGGTTTCGCCCAGTACTGGATGCACAACGGCTGGGTGACCATGAGCGGGGAGAAGATGTCCAAGTCGCTCGGCAACGTGCTGAGCGTGCCGAACATCCTGGAGAAGGTCCGCCCGGTGGAGCTGCGCTACTACCTGGGCAGCGGCCACTACCGCTCCATGCTGGAGTACTCCGAGTCCGCGCTGGCCGAGGCCGCCGCCGGTTACCGCAGGATTGAGAAGTTCCTGCTGCGTGCGGCCGCCTACCTCGCCGCCATTGAGGACGACGCCGCCACCGCCTCGGCCGGTGAGCAGGCTGCCCGCGGTCCGGAGCAGTTGGTGGCTGTGGGGCAGTGGCCGGAGGCCTTCGCCGAGAAGATGAATGACGACCTGGCGGTGCCGCAGGCCCTGGCCGTCATCCACGACGCCGTCCGCGAGGGCAATAAGGCCCTCGAGGTCAAGGACACCGAGACGGTGATGCGGGTCGCCGGCCAGGTTCGTGCGATGATGGGCGTCCTGGGTGTGGATCCATTCGGCGAGCACTGGCTGGAACAGACGATGGCCGGGCAGGGCTCCTCGGCGGCGATGACCGCCCTGGATTCCCTGGTGCAGGACGATCTGCAGCGCCGGGCGGAGGCTCGCGCGGAGAAGAACTGGGCAGTGGCGGACGAGGTCCGCGACCGGCTCACGGCAGCCGGTATCGAGGTCACCGATACCGCCGATGGGGCTCAGTGGAGCCTGAAGGAGTAGCGCCGCTCCGCTGAGGCACGCCCGTGGCGCCGGCCTCTGGCCGGGGTGGGCGGTTTAACGGACGTGCTGCTCAGCTAGGGCCTGGAACACTGCCTGGTTCATGGCGAAGGCCGCGCTGGCGCAGTCAATGATATTTTCTTTGGCCTCGGCGCCGAGCTCGAGCTGGTTGAGCGTGATGCGGTAGCGGTCGCGGTAGGGCTTGATCCGGCCGATGCCGTCGAAATCATAGAAGGACGTGCTGCGCTCATCCAGGCCGTAGTACTTCTCAAACATGCGGGCGATGACCTGACCGCCCGACATATCACCCAGGTAGCGGACGTAGTGGTGGGCCAGCGCTGCCGCGCCGTCCTGTTCCGTGCCGATCTCGCGCAGGGCCTCGACGTAGTTCTGGGTCGCCGGCAACGGTGCAATGTGCTCGCGCCACTGTCCGCCGTAGAGCTGCTCCAGGTCGGACTCCAGCGCAGAAAGCCGCTCCAGGCGCGGATCGTAGATCGGGGCCAGTTCCGCTGTGTCCTGGTTCGCCCGTACCGCGGATTCGAGGGCTTCGTAGATGAAGTAGAGCTGGCCAGTCAGAGCAGCCACCGCGTTGATATCCAGCTTTCCGTCCAGCAGCTGGGTCATGAACACTGAGTTTTCAGCGTCGTGGTGCGCCTGGGCGGTCTCGCTCTTGAGCAGGGCGGAGAGCTGACCCTCGGCATAGAAGGTGTTCTGGGTGGCGGTGGTCATGGGTTTTCCTTCCGTAAGGGTTAAAGATTCTTGAGCGAACTGGGGTTTGTTCTGCGCCGGGGGAGCGCGACCGGGTTGCCCGCCGAGTCCTGGAGTATTTCCACATCGGCGTCGTAGATGGCGCTGATGAGCCCGGAGCTGAGGACCTCGGTGGGGGCGCCTTGGGCGAACACACAGCCACTGCTGAGGACCACGATGTGGTCGGCGTAGGCCGCCGCGGCGGCGAGGTCATGGAGAACCACCACGACCGTCTTTCCCTCGTCGGCGAGGCTGCGCATCGCTTTGAGGACGTCCTCGGCATGCGCCAGGTCCAAAGCCGCGGTGGGTTCATCCAGCAGGACCACGGGGGTGTCCTGGTAGAACACCCGGGCGCAGTGCACGCGGGCGCGCTCGCCGCCGGAGAGAGTGGGGAGAACCCGGGGGAGGAGGTGCTCGATCTCGCAGGTGGCGATCACCTCCTGGCGAAGCTGTGGGTCCGGCGTGGACCACGGGTGCCGGCCGAAGTCGAGAACCTCCTCCGCCGTGAAGGGCACACCGATCGGGTGGTGCTGGGTGAGTACCGCCCGCCGTCGCGCGAGCTGCTTGCTGTTCAGCTGGCTGACGTCCTCGCCCGCGAGGAGGATCTGCCCGGAGTCGATGTCGAGGTCGCCAGCGATCGCGGCGAGCAAGGTCGACTTTCCGGCACCGTTCGGCCCCACCAGCGCGGTGACCTGGCCTGCGGCAGCGGTGAAGCTGACGTCGTCCAGTAATTCGTGATCGTCCACGCTGAAATGCAGGTTTTCTACTGTGATGCTCATTAGTGCTTCACCGACCTATCGGAACGAATCAGCAGCCAGAAGAAGATCGGGCCGCCCACGATGGAAGTCAGCATTCCCAGCGGCAGATCGGTGCCGGTGATCAGCGCCCGGGCGGCGAGGTCTGCCAATGTGGCGGCGAGCGCACCGCCGAGGAAACACGCGGGAACGAGTGCGCGGTGGCCGGGGCCGATGAGCAGCCGCAGGGCATGCGGAACCACGAGCCCGATGAACACGATGATCCCGGAGAACGCCACACCTGCAGCCACGACAAGCGCTGCGATAGCGATAACCACGCGGCGGAGCGCGACCACGTTGATTCCGAGGTGTCCGGCCTGGGATTCCCCTAAGCTCAGGATGTCCAGCTTGGGTGCTAGCACCCAGAGCAGGGCGGCGGCTGGGGTGGTCAGCGCCAGGATGATCCCCACCTGGGACCAGTCGGCGCTCGCGAAGCTGCCCATCTGCCAGAAGACGATGCGATCCCGCGCCGTGGTGCTGGCGATGTAGGTCAGGAAAGAGACGATCCCACCACACACGGCGTTGACGGCCACGCCGACGAGGATGATGCGCGCAATATCGCGGCTTCCGCGTGCGCTTGCTGCGACGATGGCGGTCGCTGCGATTCCGCCGGCGAAGGCGCCGATGGCGATGGTCCAATTCGAGGTCAGGATCGCTGCCAGCCCCGCGCTGCTCAACCCAAGGGCTCCGGCAGCGCTCGCTGTGCTGAGCACGGTGGCCAGCGACGCCCCGACTGCGGCACCAGAGGAGACACCGATCAATCCGGGTTCGGCCAGCGGGTTGGCGAACACCGCTTGCAGCGCCAAGCCGGAGACCGCCAGCCCCGCGCCGACGATGGCGGCTAGGGATACCCGGGGTAGGCGGACCTCCCACAGCACAACATCAAGGGATGTTGATTGCCCAAGGCCGGTGACGATGTGCGCCAGGGAGCGGAGGGACTGCCCAGCGCTGGCCCCGAATTGTCCGACCACGACGGACCACAGGATGGCCGCTACCAGACCAACCGCGAGAGTGGTAATCACCGCTGGGGTTTTGGCGGCACGCAGGCGGTTCCACCGCCTCCGGATGGCCCGCCGCGGGTCGCGTTGGAAGACGAGCCCGGTGGCTTGGCCGCCTTTGGCTGCAGTCGAACGAGGCGCCTTGGACTGCTTTTTGAGCAGGCTAGTCGCCATAGAGCGCCTCCGCCATCGCATCGATGACACCTGGGGTATTTGGCCCGAAGGAGAGCAGTTCGGAATCCGGAACGTCGAGCACGGAGCGGTTCTTCCCCGCTGGGGTCTGTGATACGCCCGGAACCTCCAGCAGGCCATTGACCCCGCCGACGGACTCCAGGCCACTGCTCATGACGATGAGCGTGTCTGGGGCAGCCTCGATGAGCGCCTCGGGGGTCAGTGGGGTGAAGCTGCCATTGATGCCCAGCTTCTCGCCGGCGTCAGTACCGCCGAGCCTTTCGATGAGGCTTCGGCCACCGGATTCCGGCCCGGCGATCATCGCCACACCGGTTCCTCGCACGTAGAGGATCATCATTTTGCGGCCATCTGCGCGGGACTGCGCGGATGCGGTGGCCCGGTTGAGCTTTTCGTTGATCTGGTCTGTGACCTGGTCCGTGGCTTGCTCGAGGCCGATCCCGACGGCGACCTCCTCGACGAGGATGCCGATGGTCTCCGGGGTGCGTTCTGCCGTGATATCGATGACCTTCACCCCAGTTGCCCGCAGCTTCTTCATGACCCGGCTCGGACCGATCGAACCATCGGTGAGGACGATATCGGGGCGCAGGCCCAGCACCGTTTCGGCGTTGATCGAGTGGCCGCCGGGGGTGACCAGGGGGAGGTCTTTGACTCCCGGGAAATCGGAAGCGGTGTCTCGCCCGATGAGGTTTTCCCCCATGCCCAGCGCCCATACCGCACGGGATAGCGCACCTGCGCGATCTAGCGTGAGGATGCGGGCGTCCCGCGCCGGGGACTGCTCCACCGTCTCCCGGTCGACGAGGACGTCGGGGTCGCGGCTGGGGAGGTGTGCAGAGACGTGGCCCGTGGGGGTAGGGGTGTGTGAACTCTCGCCGTCGCGAGTAGGTGCTGTCTTTTCTGCCGAGGTTGCCTGCGACTGCTCGGCCTCGGGGGTGGGCCCCGAACTTGGTGCCCCGCAGCTGCTCAGGGCAAGCACCGCCACGAGGGAAAGCGGCAGAAGTGCGCGCTGTGGGGGTGTCCGCATGGTGGGCGTCCTTAGGAATTCTTGACTGCAACAACATAGGCTAGGTTAACCTCGGTGAGGCTAGCATAACCTAGCTTTACCTTAGGAAGGGGTTCCAGAATGAAGACAATCCGCACCGCACGCCCACGCGCAGTAACCGCTATCGCCGCACTCATGGCGCTGAGCCTGCCCCTGCTGGCAGCATGCTCAGACGATGGATCGGAAGAGCAGGCGTCGGCCACCGCCACCACCGAAGCGCCAGCCAGCGAGGCATCGAGCGAGGCCCCGAGCACGTCCGCTGCCGCCGAGTCCAGCGAAAGCGCCGAGGCTGCAGAAGGCGGCGAGGTGAAGATCACCGCAGACCCAGTTGAAAACCTCGCAGATGGGCAGAAGATCTCCGTCAAGGTCACCGGCCTGGACCCGGAGGCGGGCTACTACGGCGCCATCTGTGCTGCGGAAGGCGTCCCGGGTAAGCCGATGCCAGACTGCACCGGCGAGCGGGGTGAGGCCGGAACCCAGCAGTGGATCACGCAGAAGGACGGCGGCACCGCCAGCCTCTCCCCGGCAGGCGAGACCGAGTTCGAGCTGACCGCAAAGCAGAAGGGCCAGGCCGTCGACTGCGCCACGCAGGAATGCGTTCTGAAGATTTTCGGTGACCACACCGAGGGCTTCGAGGACGTCGCAGACATCCCGGTTACCTTCGCCAGCTAGCCACAGCAGCAAAGCAGTGGCCGGGCAATAGTGTGAATGGGCGCTGGGGCGATAGACTTGGTGCTCGATAATTCACGCACAACTAGGGAGCACGATGGCTGGCAACTCGCGACGGCACGGCGGCGTACGCAAGAACAAGAAGGGCCCGTCGAAGGGCTCGGCCGGGGAGAAGCGCCGCGGCCTCCGTGGTAAGGGGCCGACCCCGAAGGCGGAGGACCGCGTCTACCACCAGGCGCACAAGCGCAAGAAGGCCGCGCAGCGCCGGGCATCCGGGGCGCACGACCGCCGCGATGCCTTCGGTGGCAACGAGCTGGTCGTCGGCCGCAACCCCGTGGTGGAGTGCCTGCACGCGAACGTCCCGGCGTCCGCCCTGTACGTCGCGGAGGGCACCGGCAACGACGACCGCCTCTCCGAGGCCGTCCACATCTGCTCCAGCCGCGGTATCTCGGTCCTGGAGGTCAGCCGCCAGGAGCTGGACCGCATGACCGGCAACGGGCTGCACCAGGGCATTGGCCTGCAGATCCCGCCGTATAAGTACGCAGATGTCCACGACCTCATCGAGCGCGCCGCGGACTCCGCCACCCCCGGCCTGGTCGTGGCGCTGGATAACATCACCGACCCGCGCAACCTGGGTGCGGTGATCCGCTCCGTGGCGGCCTTCGGTGGCCACGGCGTGGTGATCCCGGAGCGTCGCAGCGCGTCCGTTACCGCCGTGACCTGGCGGACCTCCGCAGGTACGGCGGCACGCCTGCCGGTCGCGAAGGCGACGAACATGGTGCGCGCGCTGAAGCAGTTCCAGCAGAACGGCTACCAGGTCGTCGGTCTGGACGCCGGTGGGGACCACACGCTGGACACCTACGACGGCACGACGCCGACGGTGGTCGTTGTTGGCAGCGAGGGCAAGGGCCTGTCCCGCCTCGTCGGGGAGACCGCAGATACGATCCTCTCGATCCCGATGGCCGACAAGGTTGAGTCCCTCAACGCCTCCGTGGCTGCAGGCGTGGTGCTCAGCGAGTTCGCCCGCCAGCGTCGCGTGGCGAAGAAGTAGGGCCAGATATTCAGGCGAAAGGCCGCGCTAGCGAGTGTTGCGCGGCCTTTTCTATGAGGTGAACGGGGGATGAGCCCGTTTCCGAGGCTCTCAGCGCTGGTGGTTCTCCGGGTTGGCGCAGGAGTCCGCCTCACACAGCGGCACGGAACTATCCGCACCCGGCTGCGAGCTAGGGCCCGCCGTGCCTGATTGGCCGGCCCGGCCGGCGACCCCACTTAAGCCCTGACCCGCGGCATAGGAGGCGGCGCGCACCTCGTCGGCGTCCATCCGGCGACCCCGCAGCCACTCGATGAACCAGCAGACCAGGTAGATCAGGAAGCTCAACGTCGTCACGAAAACGGAGACCGGCAGACCGGGTGCCAGCGAGAGCACCAGCCCGCCCACCGCGGCCGTCACCGAGAACACCGCGGACAGAACCACGGCGACCAGGGGATTGGCGGTGACTTTCACCGCCGCCGCACCTGGGGTGATCAGCAGGGCGATCAGCAGCAGGGCTCCCACGATCTGCACGCCCTGGCTGGCCACCGCACCCAGCAGGGCAGCGAAGAGGACGGAGAGCAACCGCACCTTCACCCCGCTAGCAGCGGCCATCGTCGGATCGACGGTGGCGAAAAGCAGCGGCCGCCACAGCAGCGCGATGACCGCGACCACGATCACCGTCATCACCGCCAGCATCTTCATATTCGACGAGCTCACGCCAACGATCTGGCCGGTGAGCAGGCTAAAGGCGGTGGAGGAGCGCCCCGGGTAGAGGTAGATAAACAGCACGGAAAGACCCATGCCGAAGCTCAACACCACGGCGACGATGGAATCCTGCTCCCGGGCGCCCACCACCCCGAGGACCACCGCCGCGCAGACTGCTCCGAGGAGCGCGCCCCAGGAGACACTGAAGCCGAAGAGCAGGGCGGCCGCCGCGCCCATCAGCGCGAGCTCGCCGGTGCTGTGTGCCGCGAAACTCATATTGCGCATCACGATGATCGGCGCGATCGCCCCGGAGAGTACTCCCAGCAACAGCGCTGCGAGGATCGACTGCTGCACGAAATCCACGTTCAGCAGGGCGAGGGTGTCCGCCCACCACTGGCCGGTGTGAAACGCGCTCATAGGACGATCACCTTCCCATCGACCTCGATGACCTTCACCTCGGTCTGGTACAGCTCCGAGAGGGTCTCGGTGTTCATGACCTCCGCCACCGTGCCCTGCCGGTGCCCGTGCGGGGTGATGTACAGAACCCGGTCGGTGACCTCGAGGATCGGGTTGATGTTGTGCGTGATGAACAGCACCGCGGCGTTGCGTTCCCGCCGCTGGCGCTCCAGCAGCTCAACGGTGGCGCGCTGGGCGCGCAAGTCCATGGAGAGCAGCGGCTCGTCGCACAGCAGGATCTCCGGGTCGCCTGCGAGCGCCTGGGCCTGGCGGATCAGCTGCTGCTGGCCACCGGACATCTCCCCGACGCGGCGGTCTGCGAGCCCGGCGGCGCCCACCTCGGCGAGCGCGGCGTCGACCTGCTTCCGGCGGGGGCGGCGGTTGCGGAACACGCCGTGGGCGGTGGAAAGGCCCACGAGGTCGCGTGCGCGAATCGGCAGGTTCGCGGGGAACATCCGCTGCTGCGGGATGTAGCCGATTTTTCCTTCCACGTCGACGGTGCCGCGGATCAGCGTGCGCTGCCCCAGCACCGTCTGGAAGAGGGTGGACTTGCCTACGCCGTTTGAGCCCAAAATAGCGAGAAATTCCCCCGGGGCGACCTCGAGATTGAGGTCGCGCCACAGGGGTTCAATCGCGGCGTTGTGAAACGCTAATCTCATGCGTCCTCTAGCTGCTTGAGGATGTCATCCACGTAGTCGAAGTACGTGGTGCCCCGGTCCGGGGTTTCGTTCACGTTTACGGTAGCAACGTCCTTATCCTTCGCGGCCTTCGTCAGCTCTTCGGCGGCCGGGGTCTGGGCCTGCTCGTTGGTGATCAGGACGTCCAGCTTGCCGTCCGTGATCAGCTTCTTCGCGGCGGCGAGGTCTGCTGCGGAGGGCTCGGCCTCGCGGGCCACGGCCTTGGCGAAGGACTCTGGGGTGATGTCCTCGAGGCTGGAGTCCTCGACGATAGCCTCGGCGACGGACTCGGTCAGCATGACCTTCTTGCCCGGCAGCTTCTTCATGCGCTCGGTGTAGGACGCGGTCTTCTCCTTGATCTCGGCGTCCTCGTCCAGCTCGGCAGGGAAGTCCTCGTCGAGCTCGTGGAGCTGGGCTGCGAGGTTATCGGCGAAGGCGTTGACGATGTCCATGTCCAGCCAGGCGTGCGGGTTCTGGCCGCTGCCGTGATCATGCCCGTGGTCGTGGCCGTGATCATGCCCATGGTCGTGATTGTGACCCTCATGGTCATGGTCATGCTCGTGGGCGTGCTCGTCGTCGCCGTGGTCGTGATCATGGTCATGGCCCTCGTGACCGCCGTGATCATGCTCGTGACCCTCGTGATCGTGGCCTTCGTGATCGTGGTCATGGCCCTCGTGATCGCCGTGATCATGCTCGTGACCCTCATGGTCATGGCCTTCGTGATCATGGTCATGCCCATGGTCGTGATCGCCGTGGTCGTGCGTGTGGGCCGCAGCCAGCGGGAGAGCGGAAACGATCGGGGCGTCGTCCGCATTATCGGTGAGCCAGTTGTCGTAGCCCGCGCCGTTGGCAGCGATGAGGTCCGCGCTCTTCGCCTTGGCGATGTCGGCCGCGGTGGCTTCGTAGCCGTGCGGGTCGTCGTCCTTGTTCTCCATGATGGTCTCGACGGAGAAGGTCTTCTCCGCGCCGTCGACGCTCTCGATGACCGCCTTGGCGATGTCTCCCCAGACCGGGGTTGAGGCGACGATCTTGAATTCCGTGTTCTCGGCCGGGTTGTCCTGCGAGCCGCCCTCGGAGCAGGCAGCGAGGCCTGCGGTGAGGGTGAGGGCGCCGAAGATGGCGGCGCCGCGCTTGCGGGTGGTTGCACTAAAGTTCATAAAAACTTCTCACGGTTGTTGGTAATGGGAACTGGTTGCAATAAGCAATGTAGTGCAGCACCCCTCCACCCAGCAATTTTTTGGCCAACCGCCTACGGTAAGAAGCATGAATCAACCCGCCCGCCGAGGCACCCTCGCCTCCATCGCCGCCGAGTTGGGCGTATCCCGAACCACCGTCTCCAATGCCTATAACCGGCCCGGCCAACTCTCCGAGGAGCTGCGCACCAAGATCCTGCAGACCGCGGAGAAGATGGGCTACCCGGGGCCCGACCCCATCGCGCGCTCCCTGCGCATCCAGCGGGCGGGGGCCGTCGGCGTTCTCCTGACCGAGGAACTGACCTACGCCTTCGATGACCAGGCCTCTGTTGAATTCATGTCTGGCGTCTCGCAGGCCTGCGGCGAGATGGGTGTGTCCATGCTGCTCATCCCCGCCGGGGTGCAGTCTGATGGGAAGGACGCCACCGCCCTGGTCAACCAGGCCGCTGTCGACGGTTTCATCGTCTACTCCGTCGCCGACGAAGACCCCTACCTGGAGGCCGCCATCAGCCGGGGACGACCCGTCGTCATCTGTGACCAGCCCGCCGGCCGGGAGGGGGTCCGCTTCGTCGGTATCGACGACCGCGAGGCCATCAAACCGGTCGTCCGTCGTCTCGTCGACGCAGGTCACCGCAAGATCGGCATCCTGTGCATCCGACTGGATCGGGAACCCAACAACGGGCCCGTCAGCCAGGAGCGGCTTGCCGGGGCGCGCATGAACGTGCAGCGGGATCGTGTGACCGGCGCGCTCGAGATCCTCGCTGAGGCGGGCATCGATACCGCCAGCGTGCCCCTCGTGGAGCGCCACATTAACGACGCTGGAACTACCGAGGACGCGGCCCGCGAACTGTTGGAGAATAACCCGGATCTCACCGCCGTGGTGTGCACGACCGACTCGATGGCGCTCGGTCTGCTGCGCTACGCCGAATCGGCGGGCATCGACGTGCCCGGCGATCTCTCGGTGACCGGTTTCGACGGCATCCCGCAGGCCGAGGCCGCAGGTCTGGTTACGGTGCGCCAGCCCTCCCGCACCAAGGGGCGGCTGAGTGGTGAGCAGCTCGCGGAGGAGATCAGCGAGCGCCGGAAGGCGGCGAAGAACCGGAAGTCCGCGCCTTCGCGGGCGCAGTCGGAGAACCCGCCGGCGGTCTACCTGGAGACCACGGTGCTGGACGGAACTTCTATCGCCGCCCCGCGGGCTTAGGGAAAGCGGGCACTAACCACCCAGCTCCGCGGGCGACTGCACCGCGGGCACTAATGACGCAGCTCCGCGGGCAACTGCGCCGCGGGCTCAAAGGATCTAGCTCCGCGGGCAACTGCGCCGCGGGCACTAACCACGCAGCTCCGTGAGCTGCTGGAGTGCGTCTCGAACGGCGAAGGGGCTGCCCAGGCTACGGGTCGCCGCGGTGGTGTCCGCGAGTCGGCCGCCCACGTGGACGCCGACGTCCGGGCGTGGCTGGGTGAGGGTGGCGAGGACGGTTTCGTCGGTGACGTCGTCGCCCAGGAAGAAGACCACGTGCTCCGGCAGCTGGGTGCGCAAGCCTGCCACGTAGCTGCCTTTCGTTGCCGTGGCCACGCTGAGTTCCAGGATGTCGCGGCCCCAGGTGACCTGCACCGGAACCGCCGGGGTGCTGCAGGTGGCCGCGAACTCCGCCAAACGTTGATTCGCTTGCTGCGCGGCCTCGGGGCTGGCGGCCTGCCGGGTGTGCAGGCCCACCGAGTACGGCTTGTACTCCACCCACATGCCGCGGTCGGTGGCTGCGATCTGTTCGGCGTGCTCGCCCAGCTTCTGCAACACCTGCGCTCGAGCCGAGGGGGCGGGGGCTGCGGAACCGTCCGTGGTGCTGCCGGCGGCGTCCTCGCTCGAGGTGTCGGTGCCGCCCGAGAGTGAGTCCTCCGCGCCGTGGGAGCCGACCAGGCGGATATCGTCCGGGCCCGGGTTTTCGAGTACCGGTAGGCCGGTGACCGCGGAGAGTTCGCGCAGCTGGCGGCCGGAGATGATGAGCACCGTCACCCCCGGGAGCCCGGCGAGCTCGTGCAGTGCCTCCAGCGCGCCGGGGACCGCGCGCACGTCGGTGGGGGAGTCCGAGAACTCCGCCAGCGTGCCGTCGAAGTCGACCGCGAGTAGCAGCCTCTCCGCCGCCGCGAGGTAGGAGAGATCCTCCGCGCCCAGAGTGTCGGGCCCCAGCTTGTTGGGATCCTGTTCCTTGGGACGCGGTGAGTTGGGATTCTGCGGGCCTGGGATCGGGGTGGCGGGCATTGGCGAGCTCCTTAAAGTGTTCTCTTCGCGGGGCCCGTGGCAGCCCCTGGGGGCGGGTACTGCCTAGGCGCGGGAGACCATGCTCAGCGACTTCGGGGTCTCCCACTCCGGGGCATCCGGGTGGAATTGCTGCAGCCGCAGCGAGCGTCCACCGTCGCGCGTGTAGGTCAGTGTCTGGTTCTCCAGGACATCGCGAAGGCGCTCAGCGTTGCGCTCATCGCTCGGTGCGCACTGGGATTCGCCGCCGATTTCCTCGACGCTCAGCTGACCGACCTCCAGCTGGGAATCCTTCTCCCGCCACTGCACGTCGGCCTTGAGATTCAGGCAGCCGCTCGCCCCGGTCAGGGAGTCCTCACCAATGACCAGGAAGAGGCGGCCTTCCTGGGTCTCCGGCAGATCCGCCGGAGTCTCCGGGTCCTGGTAGATGCGGGTGACCTGCCACTGCGTCCACCCCACCGGGGATTCGGACTCGCCGCAGGCACTAAGCCCCAGCAGGCCGGTGGCAGCGAGGATGGCGGCACCCGCCTGAGCCACGGTTCGGCCCCGCTGAGTTCCGCGCAGGTTTCTGAGTTCCATCACCGTTCCTCCCCACTCGGGGACGTCGCGTCCGTGCGCAGTTCGGCCAGGAAGCTGTCCGCCCAGTGGTCGACGTCGAACTCGCGGACGTTCTCCCACATCTTCCGCATCCGCGCCCGGCGATCCGAAGGCGTGGAGGTCGCCGCCGCGAGGATGGTCTGCGAAAGCTGGGTTTTATCGTAAGGGTTGCACATGAACGCGCTGGTCAGCTGCGTGGCTGCGCCCGTGAACTCCGAGAGCACCAGGGCACCAGTGCCATCCGAGTGGCAGGCTACGTACTCCTTGGCCACCAGGTTCATTCCGTCCTTCAGCGCGGTGACCAGCATGATATCCGCCGCCAGGTACAGCGCCACCAGCTTCTTGAAGGACTGGTTATTGTGCACATAGCTGACCACCGGCCGGCCCATCGAGCCATGCTTGCCGTTGATTCGGGAGACGATGCGTTCCACGTCCTTGCGGGTGGCCTGGTAGTCCTCCAGCCGTTCCCGCGAGGGGGTGGCCACCTGCACCATCGAGATGTCCTTGGCCTTGAGACCGTGCTTCTTCAACTCCCCGGAGTCCAGCAGCTCCTCAAGAGCCAGCAGGCGCTGCACGATGCCCTTCGTATAATCCAGCCGATCCACCCCGGCCATCAGCACCTTCGGTGAGCCGAGCTGCTGGCTCAGGTGCTGCGCCTTGGCCAGCGTCTCCGGCTGCTGTGCCTGTCGTTCGACGGCGGCGGAGTCCAGGGAGATCGGGAACACCCCGATGCGAGTGACATGCTCTCGGGCCTGCTGAGTCTTCCCAGCGACCTCGGCCTGTGCGTCGGCAGCGGCAGCACTGGTCGCCGCGGGATTCGTGGTGCACCAGCCGATGACGGAGTTCTCCTCCGGCAGGCGGGCGCCGTTGACGAACTCGGCGTCCGTGGGGTCGTCGTAATGAACGTCGAAATCCAGTGCGCGGAGCGTATGCAGGAAGTTCCGGGCGCTGTCCTGGGTCTGGAAGCCGATGAGGTCCGCGCCGAGCGTGCCGGCCAGCACCTCGCGGCGCCACGGGAGCTGGCGGAACAGCTCCGGGGCTGGGAAGGGGATGTGGAGGAAGAAACCAATCTTCAGGTCCGGGCGCGCCGCGCGGATCATGCCGGGCACCAGGTGCAGCTGATAATCCTGCACCCACACCGTCGCGCCGGGCGCGGCCTCCTTGATCGCCTTATCCGCAAAGCGGCGGTTGACGGCGTGGTAGCTCGCCCACCAGGAGCGCTTATAGCGCGGATGCACAATCAGATCGTGGTACAGCGGCCACAGCCCCGCATTGGAGAAGCCCTCGTAGAACTCTTCGTAATCCGTCTCGGAGAGATTCACCGGGATCAGGTCGATGCCGGTCTTCTTGCGCGACGGCATTTCCTTGGACTTGACCTTCTTGGTCGTTCCGGGCCAGCCGATCCACGCGCCGTTATTGTGCTGCAGCACCGGCTTGAGCGCCGTGACGAGCCCGCCCGGGGAGGCGACCCACTTATCGTCGATCCGGTCGACGGGCAGACGGTTGGCGATAACAAGGAAATCCGAACCACCGTCGGTGGCCATCCTGCCTCCTGAAGCGCTTCCTAGGTGCCGATTATGGCACCAAGTGTACGCGGACTACTGGGCCTTCTTCGTGGCCTTTTTCGTCGCCTTCTTAGCGGCCTTCTTGGCGCTCTTCTTAGCAGCCTTCTTCGTGGCCTTCTTGGTCGCCTTTTTCGCAGCCTTCTTGGTGCTCTTCTTGGCGGCCTTCTTCGCCGACTTCTTCGTGGTCTTCCGGCTCGCCTTCTTCGTGGCGGCCTCGTTGGCCTCCAGCTCCTCGACGACCTTGCGGTGGATCAGGCCATCCGGCTCGACGCCGAGCATGCTCATCAGGGTCACGCCGTCCAGGAAGTCCTCGGCATAGGTGGCAACGATCCGCTGGGCGGCGAGAGCGGTTTCCACCGGTACGGCGTGCAGAGACTCGGCGCTAGCTGGACGATTGTCTGTGACCTTTGGGGGCACTGGCATCCTCTTTCACGAAAACTTTTGAACTGGCGGTGGGCTTTGACGGTGAATCAAAAACTCGTTGCCTGGTAACGGGCCTATTCTACGCTAATCAGTCCCGGCCGTGTTCGGAGCCCGCAGCTGAGGCACCATCGCCGGTGAGGTCCTGCTGAGCCGGGGAGTCGGCCTGCTCCTGCGGCTGCTGTTGTGCCTGCTTCTCGTTCTCCCGGATCTTCGCGAGCTTGCGGCGCTGCCTCGTCCGTAGCAGGGAGTCGATGCTCCACAGGGACCGGGTGCCCTCCCGCTTGCGGCTCATCCGCGGCACCGAGCGGTCCATCGGGTGCTGGTCCAGGGGGTGTGCCGCGTGGTTGCCGTGTCGGCGCCGTGGCCGGCGTTCGCGCACCGCGATGCGGGGGCGGCGCAGGCCGTACTCCCGGTGCAGGATGCGTGGGCGACGCAGGCGGCGGGCCACCCACTCGCCGAAAACCACGCCGGCAGCCAGTGTCGTCGCCGTCGCCGCAGCCAAGGCCAGGTTCGACATACCGATGACCAGCTTGTCCTGCAGGATCGAGGACATTCCACGGTATAGCGCCAGGCCTGGCAGGAAGGGGGTAATGCCCGCAGCCGCGGTGATCTGCGGCGGCACCATGTACCGGCGGGAGAGCAGACCACCGGTCATTCCCACCAGAATCGCGGCTGCTGCCGCCGGCATCATCGTGGAGCTCTCGGCCAGCACCTGGACGATATTGTGCGCGATGGAGGCGACCAACGCGGTCGCCGCGGCGACTACCGTCGCGCGCCGCTCCGTGAAGCAGGCCAAGCAGAAGAAGACCGTCGCCGCCGCGCCAGAGAGCACGCGCACCGTCGTCCCGCCCAGTACGCCTGAGGTGGTGGACACGTCCAGAGGGGTCATGTCGATGCCGACCATGTGGACGAACTGCAGGGCCGCGCCGATACCGGCGATGATCGCGCCCGTGTTCAGCACCGTCTCGAAGAAGCGGGCAGAAGCCGTGACCGGCGCCCCCGTCACCGCATCCTGGAGCGCTTGGACCAGCGTCAACCCCGCCAGCTGCGCGACGATACAGGACGCCACCACCAGTGAGGGTGGGAAATACCAGCCGCGTTCCGTGGCGAACTGCGTGACGACCGCGGCGGGCAAGACCGCGATGAAGCCACCCAGGAAGTTCTGGTAGAACTCCGGCAGCGACTTCGACGCCAACCACGCCGTCGAGAACATGATGAACAGGGTCGTGATCGTCGCGACGAAAGCGACAGCGTAGCCACCGCCCAGCAGCAGGGCGATGGAGAAGGCAAACCCACCCCAGGAGAGCAAAGCCCAGCGGGTGCGGAACGGCAGGGGGCTGCGCTCGATCTGGGCGAGAATCTGCTCCGCGGTATCCAGCGGGGTGGCGCCGGCGATGATGGAGCGCACCAGCCGGTCGATCTCCGTGAGGCGGGAGAAATTCGTGCTGAGGGTCTTCACGACTCGGAAGGCGGACACGGGGCTGCGGGACTCGTCGTTGTGGGCGTACACGGTGATGGTGTTCAGCGTGATGTCCACGTGCGTGTAGTGCAGGCCATACGCGGCGGCGATCGCCTTGATCTCCGCCTTCGCGTCCGAGTTGCCGGTGCCGGCGGCCAGCAGTTGATCCCCGATGCGTGCAGCAAGGTTCAGTACGCGGTGGATTTCCTCCGGGTCCGTGAGGTTCACCGGGGCCAGCGGCGTCGGCGGCGGCGCTAACCGAATCCCGTCGATGGTCGCGCGATTGCCGGTAAAGAGCATGTCGCTGGCGCGTCGGGCGAACCGAGCTAGATAATTTGCCACAACCACACCGTACACAAGGCCCCCTCCCGCACTTGAGGTGATGGTGGGTCTAAAAATTCGTGGGCTCTCGTGGTGGGCTGCTACTCTTTAAGCGCTCATGCCTCGTACGGGGCGTTGGGTGTGCCGAAGTGGCGCAATTGGCAGCGCAACGCACTTGTAATGCGTAGGTTGCGAGTTCGAGTCTCGTCTTCGGCTCTGTGAAAGGCTCCGGGAAACCGGAGCCTTTTCTTTATGTCTTGACTCTTGCTCCGGGGTGCGCCCGGGAGGCCGTGCGGGTGGCGGGGATAAGTTCTTAGTGGTTTGGGGCATTCAATAAATGGGGAGGAAGAGAGAGTTTTGGAATAATGACTTTTCAGGCGAAATAAAAATTAACTCCAGTTTTGCCCTCTATTAACTCGCGATATAACTGGGGTTGGAGAAGTGTTTCTCTAATTAGACCCAAATGGGGGAAATTCATATCCGCGCTGGCACAAGGCTGTTTCGAAGCTATTCTTCTGCTGTGTGTTCGTGCCGCTGAAAGACGTTAAGTATTTCTTCGGCGCGGCTTTCTCGCCAGAAGTAATAATTCACCCCACGCGTAATGTGAAAGCTTTTTCATGCCTCAATTGACCGCAATTCGCCCGTCGCGCTCGAGCAAGATCGCCACCCGCACCGCTGCAACAGCCCTCGCCGCCGCCCTCGCCGGCGGCATTGCCGCGAGCCCGGCGGTCACCACCGTAGCGCTCGCCGCTCCGGCCGGTTCCTCCCAGGCCGGTACCGCACCTCGAGGCAACCTGCTGCCGGAAAGCTCCGCCACCGGACCCGTCCAGCTCCCCGGCTCCTACGACCCCGTCCCCCACAACGGCGCCCCGCAGCCACAGGCCTTCCCGGCCTCCGAGTACGGCTGGTACCTGTCGGATCTCAGCTCCCACCCTTATGGCAACTACGTCACCCTCATCGACGGCTTCAAGGACCTGCGGGCCAAGCACCCGGGCGTCATGAAGTCCAACCTTGACCAGGTCGCCGAGATCAACAACAACGCCCCCACCGCCCGGATTGCCCAGGCCCAAGAGGACGCCGCGACCTCCAAGGAAGGGGTGCTCCGCATCTTCGCCGATGCCTTCGGCGAGGAGCTCGGCGAGCACTTCCGCCAGGCGCTGAAGGAGCACCGTCTTCCCAAGACCCAGATGCTTTTCGGCGGTGCCACCGCACGCGCCGGGGGAGTGGCCTCCTCCACCTTCATCGAGAAGACCTACTACAACAACGACCGCCCCTTCGTTGCCGCCCCGGAGAGGATCACAAAGCACAACCTGCCGGGCAAGGACTTCTACAGCACCTCGAAATCCTTCCCCTCCGGGCACACGAATCAGTCCACCTGGACCACCACGCTGCTGTCCTATATGCTCCCCGAGTTCGCTCCAGAGCTGCTCGCACGCGGCGCCGAGGGTGGCTACTCCCGCGTGGTCCTGGGCGTGCACTACCCGCTGGACGTTATTGGTGGCCGCATGGTCGGCACCGCTGCCGCCGCGGATCGCCTGAACGACCCCCGCATGCGCGCCAACCTGGACGCCGCCGCCCAGGAGATCCGCGCTGAGCTCGAGTGGCGCTGCGGCGACACCCTCGCCAACTGCGCACAGAAGCAGGCCGAGGCGGGCAAGGGGTACAACCCAGAATCCGTGGATCGCTACACCGAGCTGATGAATTACGGCTTCACCCCGGTCTACTCCGAGTCCGCCCCAATGGTGGTCCCGCAGGCCGCGCCCGCCCTGCTGCTGGGTAAATACCCGAACCTCTCCCACGCCCAGCGCGCCGAGATCCTCCGCCAGACCGCCGGCCCGGCCGGGTACCCGCTGGATAAGCAGGGCCCGGAGGGCTCCTGGCAGCGACTCAACCTGGCCAAGGCGCTCACCGCCCAGGTCACCATCGCCGACGACGGCTCCGTGGAGGTGGCTGGCTAATGGCAACGCTTACTCGCCGCCGCGTCCTGCAGGGAATGGCCGCCACCGGTGGGGTGGCCGCCGCGGGGAGCCTGCTGCCCGCCACCCAGGCAGCCCCCGCCCGCGCCGTGCTGGGTGCGGAGAACTGGGACCCCGAGGTCTTCGCCCACTCCGTCGCCTCCGGTGACCCGACCGCCAGCGCCGTCATCATCTGGACCCGCGTGACCCCAACGAAGGACGCGGTTCCCGGCTCCGGGAAGGGGCCGGACGTCCCCGTGACGTGGGAGGTTGCCACCGACCCCGAATTTCAGGACGTCGCCGCGTCCGGGAAGGTCACCGCAAGCGCCGAGTTCGACCACACCGTCAAGGTCGACGCCACCGGCCTGGGATCGGCCACCACATACTTTTATCGTTTCACGGCCGACCTGGGTGAGCGGAAGGCGACCTCCCGGGTGGGGCGCACTCGCACCGCCCCCGGATCCGGCGACGATGTCAGCACGATCCGCTTCGGCGTGTGCAGCTGCTCGAACTACGAGGCCGGCTTCTTCCGCAGCTACCGGGACATGGCCGAGCGCGATGACCTGGAATTCGTCCTGCACCTGGGCGACTACACCTATGAATACGAGACGGGCGGCTACACCGGCGTGTACGGCCAGCAGCCCCGCACCGTGGAGCCCGCGCACGTCACCCAGACACTCGCGGACTTCCGCATCCGCCAGGGTTGCTACCGCAAGGACGCCGACCTCGCCGACCTGCATGCAGCCAAGCCGATGGTCTGCGTGTGGGACGATCACGAGTTCGCGGACAATAACTGGCGCGAGGGTGCGACCGGGGAGAGCTTCAAGAAGGGGGACGACTACCCGGCGCTAAAGGCAGCCGCCTCCCGCGCGTACTTCGAGTGGATGCCCGTGCGGGTGCGCCCCGAAGCGCGCGCCCAGCACCTCTACCGCACCCTGCAGTACGGCCCATTGATGGAGATCATCATCCCGGACCTGCGCTCCTACCGCGATGCGCAGCTGATCCAATCCGGTGACCACCTGCTGGACTCCGACCCGGACTTCATTCGCGCCGCCGGTCGGGAGGGCCGCACCATGATGGGGCGCAGCCAGTTCGAGTGGTTCAGCAACGCCATCAAGTCCTCCACCGCGAAGTGGCAGGTCATCGCCAACGAGGTGATGTTCGCGCCGATGACCCTGCCGGCGACCCTGGACCCGAAGCTGCACGACTGGCTGGTGGAGAAGATCGGCCTGCCGGAGCAGGGCATCCCGCTGAACCCCGACCAGTGGGATGGCTACATGGTGGAGCGGCAGAAGATCATCGACATGATCGCCGGGCTGCCGGATAAGAACGTGGTCTTCCTGACCGGGGATATCCACAGTTCCTGGGCGAACGATATTCCGCGGGATATTTTCGGCTACCGCACAGGCCAGAACACGAAGGCGGTGGCCACTGAGTTCGTGACCCCGTCGGTGACCGCGAAGAGCGCCTTCGATTCATTGGCGGTCAGCCGCGCCTTCGACGCCGCCACTCGGCAGCTGCTGTACACCGGCGAGAACCTGCTCTCCGGGGTGAACCGTTGGTTCAAGTGGATCAACTTCACCGATCACGGCTACATGGCCGTGGAGGTGGGGCAGAAGGCCACGCAGTGCGACTGGCACTACGTGGACCACGTGCTGGCCAAGGACACCCCGTTCCGCCTGGGCAATAGCTTCCGGGCCGAGGTGGGCTCCCCTGGTGCCCGTAGCGTTGGCGCGGGCCTCAATCGCGCCCAGCGGGTTTATTAGTCCGACCGGGAGCGGGGAAGGGGCGCTTGCTAGAAGCGGTAGACCATGACGTAGCACTCCTCGTGGGGTGCCACGCCGTGGTCGATGAAGCCGAACTTGGAGTACATGCGGCGGGCGCGGTCATTGCCGAAGTCCACCGCCAGGCTGACGGAGTGGTAGCCCTTCGCACGGGCGTGGTCCAGGGTTGTACCCAGTAGCTTGCGGCCGAGCCCAAGGCCGGTCATCGTCGGGCGGAGTGCGATGGCCAGCTCCGGGATGTCATCGGAGATATAGCCCGCGCCGGGCTCGGATTCGGTGAAGATCCGCAGCCATGCAGCGCCCGCGGGCGCGCCTTCGTACTCGGCGATGATTCCGCCCTGCTCCGCGGTCCACATGTCTACGTAGCGGACCAGGTCATCCTGGAAGTGCTCGGAGAGGTCTTTCCCAGGATCACCCCAGGTATCGGTTTCGCGGAACATTTCCGTGATGAATCCGCGGTCGCCCTCGGTCGCGACACGAAATGCGACCGCGTCCGTGTTCGGGCGCTCGGCTGCTGACTCTGCCTGAATTTCCTCGCTCATGCCCCCAAATATAGAACACCGGCGCCGAACCGCGGGATCGAGGATCCGTGCTCGGCGCCGGTGGGCTCCAAAATCTAAGGAGCTTTCAGCAGGTCGGGGATTAGTAGATGTAGACCTTGTCACCCGGCTGCAGGTAGTTGAAGAAGGTCTGGGCGGACTTGCGATCCATGCGCACGCAGCCGGCGGACTGCACGTTGGTCGTGCCCTGGTGGAAGGCGTGACCGTTGTTCGTGAAGTAGACGGCGTACGGCATTGGTGCATTGCCGAACTCGTAGCTGATCTCGTCCTTGACCTTGCGGGTCACGGTGAACATGCCGCGGGGGGTCTCCTGGCCTGGGCGGCCGGTAGATACGACGACCGGGCCGTAGGAGCGATTGCCGCCCCTCTGCAGCCAGGCGCGCTGGGCCTTGATGTCAACGCATGCGTGCGCGGAAGCCGGGCACGGGTTGGATGCCGGGCGTGCCTGCTTCTTCGGGGCCTGCTTCTTTGGAGCTGGCTTCGGGGCCGGCTTCGGCGCACGAGCGGCCTCGCGCTGCTGCAGGGCGCCCGGGGCGACGGCGTTGACGAAGTTATCGATGCCCTGGATCACCGGGGTGCGGAACTGCGGTGGCAGGTTCTTGGCCTGGGCCACCAGTGCGTCGCGGGCGTTCAGCAGAGCGGTTACGCCGTTGGCCTGGGCCTGGCGCAGCTGGGCGTCGAAGTCAGCCTGCAGCTGAGCGATCTGCGGCGGCAGGGAGGACCCCGCCACGGAGGAACCGAGCTGCGGGGCAGCACTGGCCTCGGAGGCGGTGGCGACGGATGCCCCAACGCCGAGGGTGGAGGCGCCGAGCGCGAGGGCAGCAGCGCCAGCGAACTGCTTCTTGGAGGTGTTGGACACCTTGCGGTGCTTGCCGATATAACGAGTCATGCGCTTCAGAATAAACCCATTTGCACGTGAGAGAAAGCTGAACGCGCCGGTCGAGCCTCCTGTTAATGCTGCGTTCAACTGGCAACGCTGCCCGTGGGGCGGCGTGGGGCGAGCCAGGTCCCCCGGGATCCGCCGCTATCGCGTCTCAGTGCTGCCGGACCCCACACCGCCCGCGACGGGAATATTCTCCAGCGGACAAGCGCTAAAATATGTACAGCAAGCATTCAGCAAGCTCCCAGTCTCGGTGGAAGCAGATCGGTGAAGATAGAGCCATGACTACCCCAAACACGCAGCCCGTTAAGGTTCTCGTCGTCGACGATGAGGACAACATCTCCGACCTGATCAAGGTCAGCCTGAAGTTCCAGGGCTTCGACGTGGAGACTGCTGACAACGGGCAGACCGCGCTGGAGATCGCGGAAACCTACCGCCCCGACGCCTTCATTCTGGACGTCATGATGCCCGGCATGGATGGCTTCACCCTGCTCAACAAGCTCCGCGAGGCCGGCCACGACGCCCCGGCCCTGTTCCTCACCGCCAAGGATGGCGTGGAGGACCGCATCCACGGCCTGACCATCGGCGCGGACGACTACGTCACCAAGCCCTTCTCCCTGGAGGAGGTCATCACCCGACTGCGTGTGATCCTGCGCCGCGTGGCCAAGGACGACTCCGAGGAATCCAGCCTCATCACCTACGAGGACATCACCTTGGACGACGACATGCACGAGGTCACCAAGGCCGGGGAGGTCGTGGACCTGTCCCCGACGGAGTTCCAGCTGCTGCGCTACCTGATGGTCAACGCAGAGGTCGTCCTCTCCAAGTCCAAGATCCTGGACCACGTGTGGAATTACGACTTCGGCGGGGACGGCAACGTCGTCGAGTCCTACGTCTCCTACCTGCGCCGGAAGATCGACACGAAGGAGCCCCGCCTGATCCACACCGTCCGCGGCGTGGGTTATGTGCTGCGTAAGCCACGCTCCTAGGTTTTGCCTGGTCGATGGCTTCCCTCCCTGAGAATTCGGACGTCCCCGCCACCGGGACAGCGAACCCCGCTGGTTCCCCTGGCGCGGACGATGCCGGCACCGCTGACTGGCCGGTGGACGAGGATCACGGTGAGTTCCAGCGCCCCGGGCGCTTCCTGTCGAACTTCCCGCTGCGTGTCAGCCTTGTCGTCGTCATGACGTTCCTCGCCGCACTCGGCCTATCCTTTTCCGGCGCGGTGACGACCTCGACGTTGCAGCACTTCATGGTCTCGCGCGTGGACGATCAGCTCAATAGCGCGATCAACGGCTGGGCCTACCGGACCACCGACGACGAGCGCTCCTACCAGGACAAGCCCGGTAGTAGCACCCCGCAGCCCAACCGGCCGCCCACGGATTTCTTCGTCCGTGTGGTGGACGGCGAGATCTCCATCGAACCGCTGAACTCGGTCTTCGATTCCGCCCCGGAGCTGCGGGGATTGGAACAGCCGAGGGAGCCCGTGACGGTGCCCGCTCGCGCGGGTAGCGCGTCCCACGCCCCGTGGCGGGCGGCCTCCGTCGAGAACGAGGACGGCACCGTCACCATCGTCGCCCTGCCCCTGGAGGGCGAGGAACACACCATCCGCAGGCTGGTGTACCTGCAGATCATCATCGGTTTCCTGGTGGTGGCGTCCATCATGATCGTCTCCCAGTACCTGGTGCGCCGCGCCCTGCGCCCGCTGAACCAGGTGGAGGAGACCGCTTCCCTGATTTCCCAGGGGCACCTGGACCAGCGCGTCCCGAACTGGGAGCCGGACACCGAGGTCGGTCGACTGGCGCAGGCCTTCAACCGGATGCTCGCGCAGATCCAGGGTGCGTTCCTCGCGGTGGGTGCCTCCGAGCGCCAGGCCCGTAAGTCCGAGGCCACGATGCGCCGCTTCATCGGGGACGCCTCCCACGAGCTGCGCACCCCGCTGACCTCCGTGCGCGGTTACGCGGAGCTCTACCGCTCCGGGGCCACGGACGATGCGGACATGGTCATCGGCCGAATCTCCGACGAGGCCGAGCGGATGGGGCTGCTGGTGGAGGACCTGTTGGCCCTGGTCCGCATGGACGAGGGCCGCCCGCTGCAGAACCAGCGCGTGGACGTGCTGGAGCTGGCGCTGCGCGCCGCCGACGGGGCCCGGGCGGGCTTCCCGGGGCGCAACATCGGCGTCGAGAATCACTATGGCTCCATCCCGGTCGTGATGGGCGACGCCAACCGCCTGCACCAGGTGATCAGCAACCTGCTCACGAACGCGCTGAAGCACGCCGGTGAGGACGCCAGCGTGAAAATCAGCCTGCTCAAGACAAGCCCGGAGCTGGTCACCATCGAGGTCCAGGACGACGGCGAGGGCATTCCCGCCGACGCCCTGCCGCATCTCTTCGAGCGTTTCTACCGGCCGGACGTCTCCCGCTCCCGCGCCTCGGGCGGCTCTGGGCTGGGCCTGTCCATCGTGCAGTCCCTGGTCAAGGCGCACGGCGGGGCGATCACCGTGGACTCCACGGTGGGGGAGGGCACCACGTTTAGGGTGCAGCTGCCCGTGGCGCCGGAGGATTCTCCAGCGCGAATTTCACCAGAAGACTGACCTTTTGGTTGCGGGGCAGCATATTGTGCGCCACCTGCAGCTGCGGGTAGAAGTCCTGCACTCGCACCAACCGCAGCGGGCCCGGATGCTGCGGGATACCACCGGTGGGTTCGGCATCGCCCAGGGCGAAGGCCGCGTTGAGGGGGACCAGGCGGTCGTAATCGGAGGCGATCTGCGTGATCGGCACGGTGCACTCCCCAGCCGGCGCCAGTGCATCGGCCAGCGCGGGGGAGCCCACAACCTGCTCCGCGAAGGCAGGAGCCATGACGGTGCTGATCACCCGGTTGACCAGGGCCTCCCGCGCGGTCCCGGACCAGGGCATGTGCACGCCCCGGAAGTCCGCGCCCAGGCCCACGATGTGGTTGACTGCCTCCCCGCCGGGGCGGCTCGCCACGGCCAAGGAGATCAACCCGCCCTGGGAGTGGGCAACCAGGTCGAAGGACTCCGCTCCGGTGGCTTCCTGGAGCGCGGCGATCTGCGCTCGGGTTTGGGCGATGGATTGCGCCAACGGCGTGGTTCCGTTGTCCCCATAGCTGACGGAGAACACTCGCCGGTCCCGCCCGTCGAAGGTGCTGCGCAGGTAGGGCACCATGCGCGCGAAGTTCCCGCGACCACCCACGGTGCCGTGCACCACCACGATGGGGCGCGGCTCGGAGGGCAGCACCCGGTGGGTGGGGGATTCATTCCATTCGCCCAGATCCGGGATGTGAGCCAGCAGCGAGCGCCGCGGGGTAGCCTCCTGGCCCAGACCGGAGTGCAGGATGGGGCTGCGACCTGGGTTCCGGGGCGTAGATGGGGACATATCGTTCTAGAGCGCTGGTGTTAGGCCTCGTCCTCCGGCACGCCAGCAACCCCCTGGCTGCGCAGCTCCGCGCGGATCTTCGCCGCCGCATCGTCCATCTTTTCCGGGTCCGTCTGATCCATCGGGATGATGTTCTGCAGGCTATAGCCGGACATGTCGGAGGCCGGGAACAGGTGGATGTGGGTGTGTGGCACCTCGAAACCAGCGATCATGTAGCCGCACCGCGGGGCGTTGAAGACCTCGCAGATGGCCTTGCCGATCACCTGGGCGACCTCGTTGAGCTTGCCCCACAGCTCGGCCGGCACGTCGGTCCAGCGGTCGATCTCCTGGGTCGGGACGACCAGCACGTGGCCGTAAGCGACCGGCTCGATGGTGAGGAATGCGGCGACCTCGGCGTCGCGGTAGACGAAGCGACCCGGCAGTTCGCCGTTGATGATTTTCGTGAAAACGGTAGCCATACCTCGTGATGTTACCCGCGAAACCATCGGCGAACACCGGCTTTGGGGCAGCGTCGCGTCGCGATGTCCGGCTGGCTCGCTAGACTGGGACACTATGCGCATTCTTGTACTTGGCAGCGGTGCCCGCGAGCACGCATTGGCTTATTCCCTGTCCCGCGATGAGTCCGTCTCTGAGGTCCACGTGAGCCCCGGCAACCCGGGGATGAAGGCCATCGCCACGCTCCACCCGGATGACTCGAATCCGGTGGGCTTGGCCCAGGAACTCGGGGTGGATCTGGTCGTGATCGGCCCGGAGATCCCGCTGGTCGCGGGCGTGGGCGACGATCTGCGGGAGGCGGGCTTCGCGGTCTTCGGCCCATCCAAGGCCGCGGCCCAGATCGAGGGGTCCAAGGCCTTCGCGAAGGACGTCATGGCGCGCGCCGGGGTCCGCACTGCCTCGGCGGAGTCTCTGCAGCCGGGTACGTCGGATGCCGAGATCGAGGCCGCCCTGGACCGCTTCGGCCCCCGCTTCGTCGTGAAGGACGACGGCCTGGCCGCCGGTAAGGGCGTTGTGGTCACCGACGACCGTGCTGCCGCACGCGCCCACATCGACGACGTCCACGCCGCCGGCAACCCGGTGCTGTTGGAGAGCTTCCTCGACGGCCCGGAGGTCTCCCTGTTCTGTCTGGTGGACGGCGAGACTGTTGTCCCGCTGATCCCGGCGCAGGACTTCAAGCGCGTCGGCGAGGGCGATACCGGCCCGAACACCGGCGGCATGGGCGCCTACACACCGCTGCCGTGGCTGCCGGAGGGCGGCGTGCAGCGCATCGTCGACGAGGTCTGCATCCCGGTGGCCAAGCAGATGGCCGAGGACGGAGTGCCGTACTCCGGCCTGCTCTATGCCGGGCTGGCCTGGACCTCCAATGGTCCTGAGGTCATCGAGTTCAACTGCCGTTTCGGTGATCCGGAGACCCAGCCGGTGCTTCAGCTGCTCGACACTCCGCTGGCTGGCGTGCTGAACGCCGTCGCCACCGGCTCGCTCGCGGAGCTGCCGCCGCTGCAGTGGAAGGACGGCTACGCGCTGACCGTCGTGCTTGCCGCGGAGGGCTACCCGGAGTCCGCGAAGAAGGGCGGGGTCATCACGGGCGCTGAGGCGGGCAGCGAGGCCCGCGGTGTCCGCGCCGCTGGTGTGGCAGAAAAGGACGGCGCGCTCGTCGCTTCTGGCGGCCGCGTGCTCAACGTGGTCGGTGAGGGCGCAACCCTCGAGGAGGCCCGCGAGAAGGCCTACGCCACCCTTGCCACCATCGACCTGCCGGGCGGCCACTTCCGCAAGGACATCGCCCTGGCCGCCGTCAAGGGCAAGATCACCGTCCCCGGCGAGGGACAGGCCTAAGCCAGAAGGCTAGAAACCGATGCCCGAAGGACACGTGATTCACCGGCTGGCGTCCCAGCTCAATCAGCTGTTCGCCGGCCACGCCCTGCGCGTAACCAGCCCGCAGGGCCGCTTCGCCGAGGAGGCCGGCGCGCTGACCGGTGACATGCTCGACCGGGCGGAGGCCTGGGGCAAGCACCTGTTTTTAAGCTTCGGCAACCCTCGTAACCCGCACCGGCGGGCGGATCACATCATCCACGTCCACCTGGGGCTGATCGGCGCCATGGCCGTCGAGCCCTTCACCGGTGGCCAACCCCGCGGCCAGGTGCGCCTGCACCTGCACCGCATCGACGCCGAGGGCGGGGAGGACATGTGTACCTGGGGCAACGCCGTGGAGGCAAACCTGCGCGGCCCCCAGTGGTGCCGACTCATCACCGACGAGGAGATGGACGCCGCGGTCGCCCAGCTCGGCGCCGACCCGCTGCGCTCCACCGGCCCGGAGGTAGACCCGGAGAACGCCGCGAAGCTGGCGGAGCTCGATGACTTCCTCTCCCGCTCCCGCCGCAGCATCGGCTCGATCCTCATGGACCAGGCCCGCTACGCCGGGGTGGGAAACATCTACCGCGCCGAAACCCTCTTCCGCCTGGGCATCCACCCGGACGTCCGGGCCTGCGACCTGGCGGCGGAGGAACGCGAGAATATTTGGCAGGACCTCGTGGAACTCATGGCCGAGGGTGAGGCCAGCGGGCGGATCGACACTGTGCGCCCCGAACACACCCCGGAGGCGATGGAGCGGGCTCCCCGCAAGGACGACCACGGTGGCGAGGTCTACGTGTATCGGCGCGCCGGGCAGCCCTGCTACGTCTGTGGCGAGGAGATCAGCCACCGCGTGGTGGAAGGCCGGAACCTCTTCTGGTGCCCTGGCTGCCAACCCGTGGCATAGCCCTTAAACCGCTGGTCGCCAGCCCCTCGGCGCAGCCCCGTGCCGCTGTGGGATAATGAGGGGCGTGACTGCTGCAAAGAAGAATATTTCCAACGTCCTCGCCACCCGCTACGCCTCCCCGGAGATGACCAACCTGTGGTCCCCGGAGGAGAAAATCAAGATGGAGCGCCAGCTCTGGCTCTCCGTGATGAAGGCCCAGAAGGAACTCGGCATCGAGATCCCGGCCGAAGCCCCGGCTGCCTATGAGAAGGTTCTCGACCAGGTGGACCTGGGCTCCATCGCCGAGCGGGAGAAGGTCACCCGCCACGACGTGAAGGCCCGCATCGAGGAGTTCAACGACCTCGCCGGCTTCGAGGAGATCCACAAGGGCATGACCTCCCGCGATCTCACGGAGAACGTGGAGCAGCTGCAGATCTACCGCTCTCTCGTGCTGGCCCGCGATAAGGCCATCGCCGTCCTGAATCGGATCGGTCGCCTGGCCGGCGAGTACCAGGGGCTCGTGATGGCGGGCCGCTCCCACAACGTCGCAGCGCAGGCCACCACCCTGGGCAAGCGCTTCGCTTCCGCGGCCGATGAGCTGCTGCTGGGCCTGGCGCGCGCCGACGAGCTGCTGGCCCGCTACCCGCTGCGTGGCATCAAGGGTCCGATGGGCACCGCGCAGGACATGCTGGACCTGCTGGGCGGCGACGAGGCGAAGCTCGCGCAGCTGGAAACGCAGATCGCCGACGGTCTGGGCTTCCGCCAGGTCTTCAACTCCGTGGGCCAGGTCTACCCGCGCTCCCTGGACTTCGACGCCCTGTCCGTCCTCGTGGAGCTGGGCGCGGCGATGAGCTCGCTGTCCATGACGATCCGCCTCATGGCGGGCAACGAGACCGTCACCGAGGGCTTCAAGGAGGGCCAGGTCGGCTCGTCCGCGATGCCGCACAAGATGAACGCCCGCTCCTGCGAGCGCGTCGGCGGCATGCAGGTCCTGCTGCGCGGTTACCTGACGATGGCGGCCGACCTCTCGGGTGCCCAGTGGAACGAGGGCGACGTCTTCTGCTCCGTCGTCCGCCGCGTCGCCCTGCCGGATGCCTTCTTCACCTTCGACGGCATGTGCGAGACCTTCCTCACCGTGCTCGACGAGTTTGGGGCGTTCCCGGCGATGATCGAGCGCGAGCTGGAGCGCTACCTGCCTTTCCTGGCCACCACCCGCATCCTCATGGCTGCGGTGCGCGCGGGCGTAGGCCGCGAGACCGCCCACGAAGTCATCAAGGAAAACGCGGTGGGCATGGCGCTGGACATGCGCGAGCGTGGCGCGGAGCAGAACCTCATCGAGCGCCTCGCCAAGGATGAGCGTCTCCCGATGAATGAGCAGGATCTCCACGACGCCCTGGCCGACCGCAAGGCCTTCATCGGTGCGGCTGAGTCCCAGGTCGCCCGCGTGCTGGACCGCGTGGAGTCCATCGTCCAGGACCACCCGGACGCAGCGGCCTACACCCCTGGCGAGATTCTCTAAACCGGCACCGCTCCCACGCAATTCGGTAAATTCGAAGGCGTGGGAGCATTGATTTGGTTTATCGCAGCCCTGGTCCTTGCCGGTCTGGAACTGGCGGCCGGGGAGTTCACCCTGCTCATGCTGGCCGGCGGCGCGACCGTCGGTGGCCTCGTGGAGTGGGCGGGCGCGCCGACCTGGGCGGCGATCGTCGCCTTCGGCATCGCCACTGCTGGGCTGATCCTGTTCCTGCGCCCCATTCTTCGCCGTAGGATGCACGGACCGAAGGTGCTCGATACCTCCCAGCAGGCCTTGGTCGGCGCGACCGCTGAGGTTCTGGAGGACGTCGGTGCCCGCGGTGGGCAGATCCGCCTGGACGGTTCCATCTGGTCCGCTCGTTCGATGGACCCGTCCCAGAGCTTCTCCCGGGGCGAAGAGGTTCACGTCATCGATATTGATGGCCCGACCGCTGTCGTGTGGAAGCGCGAATAGCGGGAAATCAGTCCGTGAAAGAACCAACCAGGAAACGGTAAACACATGTCCGGCATGATCTTCCTCTTAGTTCTGTTGGCTTTCATCGCCCTCGTCGTGGTGAAATCCATCGCCCTGATCCCCCAAGGCGAGGCGGCCGTCATCGAGCGGCTTGGTAGCTACACCCGCTCGGTCTCGGGTGGGATCACGATCCTCGTTCCCTTTATCGACCGGGTCCGCGCCCGGGTGGATACCCGCGAGCGCGTGGTTTCCTTCCCTCCGCAGGCGGTCATCACCCAGGACAACCTGACGGTGGCCATCGACATCGTCGTGACCTTCCAGATCAACGACCCCGCTAAGGCCATCTACGGGGTGGACAATTACATCGTCGGCGTGGAGCAGATCTCCGTCGCAACCCTTCGTGACGTAGTCGGCGGCATGACGCTGGAGGAGACGCTGACCTCCCGCGAGACGATCAACCGCCGACTGCGCGGTGAACTCGATGCCGCGACCGCCCGGTGGGGCCTGCGCATCAGCCGAGTCGAGCTGAAGGCAATTGACCCGCCGCCGTCCATCCAGCAGTCCATGGAGATGCAGATGAAGGCGGATCGCGAGAAGCGCGCGATGATCCTCACTGCCGAGGGTCGCCGGGAGTCGGACATCAAGACCGCTGAGGGTGAGAAGCAGGCCCGCATCCTCTCCGCTGAGGGTGAGAAGCACGCCGCCATCCTGGCCGCCGAGGCCGAGCGCCAGGCGATGATCCTGCGCGCCGAGGGTGAGCGCGCCTCCCGTTACCTGGAAGCACAGGGTGAGGCGAAGGCCGTCCAGAAGATCAACGCCGCCATCAAGGCCTCCAAGCTCACACCGGAGGTGCTGGCCTTCCAGTACCTGGATAAGCTGCCGAAGCTGGCCCAGGGCGAGGCGTCGACGATGTGGATGATCCCGTCCCAGTTCGGCGATTCCCTGGAGCAGTTCGCCAAGGCCTTCGCCAAGAAGGACGACGAGGGCGTGTTCCGCTACGAGCCGGGCCACGTGGACGAGGACACCCGCGAGAAGGCCGAGGCGGATGACACGGAGGAGTGGTTCTCCACGGCCTCCGACCCGGAGATCGCCAAGGCCGTGGCCGCGGCGAACGCGGTGGCCAATAAGCCGGTGGAGGAGGATCCAATGGATCCGGCTCCGAAGCCGCAGCACGCTCGTAAGGAGCTCCCGGCTGAGCCGGTACAGCAGCCCGCCCCGCAGGGCGTGGATCCGCAGAATATGTGGACGAACCCCACGAATTAGGGCGCACCTGGGGGAGGGCCCGGCGGGGGTCTAGCCGGGCCCAATCGCGGTGCTACACTGTCTAGCCATGCGACCAGAATTGTCTGATTACGAGCACATTTCCGCGGGTAAGGTCCGCGAGATCTACGAGATCGATGCAGAGCACCTGCTGATGGTCGTCACGGATCGGATCAGTGCCTACGATTTCGTGCTCGACACCGATATTCCAGACAAGGGGCGGGTGCTCACCGCGATGAGCGCCCACTTCTTCGAGCAGATCGACTTCCCGAACCACCTCGCGGGCCCGCTGGATGACGAGCGCATCCCCGAGGAGGTGCTCGGTCGCGCCATGGTGTGCAAGAAGTTGGACATGGTTCCCTTCGAGTGCGTGGCTCGCGGCTACCTCACCGGCTCCGGCCTGAAGGAATACGAGGCCACCGGCGCGGTCTGCGGCGTCAAGCTCCCGGAGGGCCTGGTCGAGGCCTCCAAGCTGGACGAGCCGATCTTCACCCCGGCGACGAAGGCAGAGGTCGGGGATCACGACGAGAACGTCGGCTTCGACGTCGTCGTCAAGGACTTGGGGGAGGACCTCGCGGAAAGGCTGCGCACCGCAACCCTGGAGATCTACTCCCAGGCCGCGAAGATGGCCGAGGAGAAGGGCCTGATCCTGGCCGACACGAAGTTCGAGTTCGGCCTGGACAAGGCTGGCAACCTGGTGCTCGCTGACGAGGTGCTCACCCCGGACTCCTCCCGCTACTGGCCAGCCGACGGCTACGAGGAGGGCAAGGTGCAGCCGAGCTTCGATAAGCAGTTCGTGCGCAACTGGCTGACCGGACCGAAGTCCGGCTGGGATAAGAATGACGGTTCCCAGCCGCCGGAGCTGCCGGGCTCCGTGGTGGAGGCAACCCGCGCGCGCTACGTGGAGGCCTACGAGCGAATCTCCGGCAAGCGTTTCGCCGACTGGATCGGCAGCTGCGTCTAAAACGCAGCCTGCACGGCAGGAAGCGCTGAACCCTCGGCTTAGCGCTCCTCCGAACTCGCCGGGGCGGTTGGAAAAGACCCCGGATAAGGCTCAACCCCGCTCAACCATGATGGTTGCGCGGGGTTTATGCGTTGCGCAGCGGATGACCGCGCTGCGCGGACGGTGTGGCTGGGCGCCTAGACGCGAGCGGTGTGCTTAGCGACCTCGGTGATGCCGTGGTGCGTCAGGTGGAATGCCAGGTTGCGGTGCTGCGGGGCGACGTCGATGATGCCGGTGATCCAGCGGTCGCGGGCGCAGGTGTCGTGGCCGGTGGTCATCGGCTTGATGTCCACGAAGGTGGAGCGGGTGTCGCGGGAGGCGTTGGCCGCTGCGCGCTGCAGGGCGTCCTCCACCGGGCGAGCCTTGACGATCAGGGACGGGGTGCCCTGTGGCAGCAGGTTCAAGTAGCAGGTCTGGCCGGCCGGGTTGGTGATCCGCGGGTAGCCCAGGACCTTCACGCGGGCGTTCGGGGCCAGGCGCTTGACGTGGTTGACGGTGTTGCGGATGGCCACGCGCAGGTTGTTCTCGATCTGCGGGATCGGCATCTTGTCGTTCAGGATGTACGGGTAGGTGTCGTTAGCACCGGCGAAGATGACGACCTCGCGGGTTGCACCGTTGAGCTTGCCGTCCTGGCGAGCCTTATTCGCCAGGCTGGTGATGTGTTTGCCGCCAGTGCGGAAGGAGGCGCCGGAGCAGGAGTAGTTGTCCACCGGGGCACGCTTGACGGATGCGTAGGCGTGCTTGAAGCGGTCGTCGGAGGCGCAGCCCACGCCATTCATCGGCTTCGGGTCGAGCGGGATGCCGCGCTGGGTCAGGTAGTGCTGGACGGTCGGGTTGGCCATGATCGAGTCGCCGAGCAGCACAGTGTTGCCAGGTGCTGCGGAAGCTGTGGCAGGTGCCAGCATGGCGCCGAGAACAGCAACCACGGAGAGGGCGAGGGCCTTGAGACGCATATTCATCCTATCTGTGGATTGGTGTAGAAGATTCGATGCTCGTTACAGCCGGATTGTATTTGCTTCCCAGAGAAAATGAAACAAATGAGCCTTATTGGGGCGCAAGTTACAGAAGTTATGCAATTTACTGTGTCGTCCCGATGGTTCTGGGGCGTGCCTCTGCGCAGCTCACCGGGTTCGTGATCCGTGTCCGGTGCGGGTGCTAGCTTAGGGGCTTAGCGAAACCGGGAGCTGCGTGCGGACTGGCTGCCTGCCGGGAAGTGTTCCCCGCAGGTGGTGACCAAAACTGGCTGCCATCCCAGCGCCAGTACAGCTGGCTCCCAGGTAACGAATTCATAACACTATCGTGTTTTGGTTAGAGAAGAAAGGTCAAGGGCTTTCGTGACTCAGGGCACTGAAGGGCAGCAGCAGAACCAGGGCGGCACCACGGCCGCGACCAGCGGGGACAAGCAGGTCCCGCGGCTAACCGCTCCCGTGGCCAAGAAGCTAGCCACCCGGCGCAGTTTCCATGGCCGGGACTTCAGCGATGACTACGAGTGGCTTCGAGATAAGGAAGCCCAGGAGGTTCTGGATCACCTCGCCGCGGAGGACGCCTTCGCCGTGCAGGAGACCGAGCACCTGACGCCGCTACGCGAGGCCATCTACCAAGAAGTGAAGTCCCGCGTGCAGGAGACGGACATGTCCCTGCCCGTCCGTGCGGGCGACTGGTGGTACTTCTCCCGCTCGACGGAGGGGAAGAACTACGCCTCGATGTGCCGCGTCCCCGTCGATAACCCGGAGGACTGGACCCCACCGCAGATCGATCCGGAGACCCCGCACCCGCGCGAGGAGGTCTTCCTCGACGTCAACGCCGAGGCCGAGGGGCATAACTTCTTCTCCCTCGGGGCGGCGAGCGTCACCCTCGACGGCACCCGCTTGGCCTACTCCGTGGACACCGCGGGCGACGAGCGCTTCACCATGTACTTCCGTGACCTGGCCACCGGCGAGCAGATCGGGGAGCCGATCCCGGATGTCTTCTACGGCGCGACCTGGGTCGGCCGCGACACGATCTACTACCAGAAGGTCGACGCCGCCTGGCGCCCGCACGAGGTCTGGCGCCACACGCTGGGCACCTCCGTTGAGGAGGATGAGCTGATCTACCGCGAGGAAGACGAGCGCTTCTGGACCGGCGTGGGCACCACCCGCTCCAAGCGCTTCCTGCTGATCGCCTCCTCTTCCAAGGTCACCAGCGAGATCTGGTACCTCGACCTGGAGGCCGAGGAGAAGGGGGAGGGCGCGGAGCTGACCTGCATCCTGCCGCGCGAGCAGGGGGTGGAGTACGGTATCGACCACGCCCGCGTCGCGGGCGAGGAGCACTGGCTGGTCATCCACAACAAGAACGGTGTGAACTCAGAGCTGGGCTACCACCCGGTCGGTCAGATTGCCTCCCTGGACGACGTCACCGTCCTTGTGCCGCACCGCGACGACGCCCGCATCGAGGGCGTGGACTGCTTCCAGAACCACCTCGTCCTCGAGGCCCGCGAGAATGCTGTCTCGAAGAGCTACCTGATGGACATCTCCGACGGCTGGTCCGAGTTCCGCCCAGTCGACTTCGGCGAGGAGATCGCGACCGTCGGGGCTGCCGGGAACAGCGAGTGGAACCCGCCCGTCCTGCGTTTCGTCTTTTCCTCCTTTACGACGCCCACCCGGGTCTACGAGCTCGACCTGGCTACCGGGGAGCAGATCCTGCGCAAGGAACAGCAGGTCCTCCCCGGTCCGGACGGCAAGGAATTCAACCCGGCCGACTACCGGGCCACCCGCATCTGGGCCACCGCACCGGACGGCGCCCAGGTCCCGGTCAGTCTGATCCATCGCGCGGGCGTTCCACTCGACCGGGAAAACCCGGTGTTGCTCTATGGCTACGGCAGCTACGAATCCTCCATGGACCCGGGCTTCTCCATCTTCCGGCTCTCCATGCTGGATCGCGGCGTGGTCTACGCCATCGCGCACGTCCGCGGTGGTGGGGAGATGGGGCGCCTCTGGTATGACAACGGCAAGGGGCTATCCAAGAAGAACACCTTCACCGACTTCATCGCCGTGGCCGACGAGCTGATTGCCCGCGGCATGACTAGCCCGCAGCGCATGGTCGCCGAGGGCGGATCTGCCGGTGGCATGCTGATGGGCGCGGTCGCGAACATGGCAGGCGACCGCTTCGCGGGCATCGAGGCGATCGTGCCCTTCGTTGACCCGCTGACCTCCATGCTTATGCCGGAGCTGCCGCTGACGGTGACCGAGTGGGACGAGTGGGGCGATCCCTACCACGACCCGCAGGTCTACGACTACATGGCGGAATACGCCCCCTACGAGAACGTCACCGCGGACAAGACCTATCCGCCGATCCTGGCTGTGACCAGCCTCAACGACACCCGCGTGCTCTACGTGGAACCCGCGAAGTGGGTGGCGAAGCTGCGCGACGTGGCGGGCGCGAACGTCCTGCTGAAGATCGACATGGAGTCCGGCCACGGTGGCGTCTCCGGCCGCTACAAGGCCTGGGAGCAGGGCGCGTTCGAGACCGCCTGGGAGCTGGACCGCATGGGTGCCACCGAGCTGCTGGACTAGTTTTGCCACCTTCGGTGGTGGTTTTTGCCGCTTTCGGTCGCGCTTTCCGCCACCTTCGGAGGCGCTTTTCCACCTCCCCCGGCGGCGCCATTCCAATAATTCCTTGGCCTTTCAGCCTGGTGTTAACATGGGCACGTACTTAATGGATTTTTCCAACAGCTGGGAGCACTAGAGAACATGGCTCGTGTGGTTGTCAACGTCATGCCGAAGAAAGAAATTCTGGATCCCCAGGGGCAGGCCATCGTCCGCGCCCTTGGTCGTCTGGAGATCAGCGGGGTGCAGGATGTCCGTCAGGGCAAGCGCTTCGAACTCGAGGTCGATGACCAGGTGACCGAGGCAGATCTGGAGAAGATCGCCGCGGAACTGCTCGCCAACACCGTGATCGAGGACTACGAGGTCGTCACCGCGGAGGTTCAGCAGTGAGCCCCCGCATCGGAGTAATCACCTTCCCAGGCACCCTCGATGACGTCGACGCCCTCCGCGCCGTCCGTATCGCCGGTGGCGAGCCCGTCGAGCTGTGGCACGCGGACGCTGACCTGAAGGACGTGGACGCCGTCGTCGTCCCGGGTGGTTTTTCTTACGGCGACTACCTGCGCGCCGGGGCCATCGCCGCGATCGCCCCAGCCATGCGCTCCGTCGTCGAGGCCGCGGGCCGTGGCCTGCCCGTCCTGGGTATCTGCAACGGCTTCCAGATCCTGCAGGAAGCAGGGCTGCTGCCGGGTGCGCTGACCCGCAACGAGGGCCTGCACTTCGTGTGTCGCGACATCGAGCTCGAGGTGGAGAACAATTCCACCCCGTGGACCTCTGGCCTGGAGAAGGGATCCACCCTGCTGGTCCCATCCAAGCACGGCGAGGGTCGCTTCCAGGCGGATGAGGAGACCCTTAAGCGCCTCGAGGGGGAGGGCCAGGTCGTCTTCCGCTACGCGGTGAACCACAACGGCTCCCGCAACTCCATCGCGGGCGTGTGCAGCGAGAAGGGCAACGTCGTTGGCCTCATGCCGCACCCAGAGCACGCCGTGGAAGAGCTCACCGGGCCGTCCACCGACGGCCTCGGCATGTTCCAGTCCGTCCTTCACAGCCTGGTCTAGGGCCTCACCGGCTACCAGCGAGAACTTTTTCAAGAAAGTAGTTCAGGGAAGTAGTTCTATGACGAACAACCTCAACAACGGTTCCGGCGCCGCGGCCGACACTGGCGCTGTCAAGGTGCACAACGACACGGTCGCGAACGCCGAGCAGACCCCGGACCTCGTCCAGCCGTGGGCAGACCTCGGCCTCAAGGAGGACGAGTACGCCCGCATCAAGGAGATCCTGGGCCGCCGCCCAACCGAGGCGGAGCTGGCCGTGTACTCCGTGATGTGGTCGGAGCACTGCTCCTATAAGTCCTCCAAGGTCCACCTGCGTTACTTCGGTGAGACGACCACCGAGGAGATGAACTCCAAGATGCTCGCCGGCATCGGCGAGAACGCCGGCGTGGTCGACATCGGCGACGGCTGGGCCGTGACCTTCAAGGTCGAGAGCCACAACTCGCCGTCCTACATCGAGCCCTACCAGGGTGCAGCCACCGGCGTGGGCGGCATCATCCGCGACATCATGGCCATGGGCGCCCGCCCGGTCGCCGTGATGGACCAGCTGCGCTTCGGCGCCGCGGACGCCCCGGACACCCAGCGCGTCCTGCCGGGTGTGGTCGCCGGTATTGGCGGCTACGGTAACTCCCTCGGCCTGCCGAACATCGGCGGCGAGACCGTCTTCGACGCCTCGTACGGCGGTAACCCACTGGTCAACGCCCTCGGCGTGGGCGTGCTCCCGGCCGAGGACCTGAAGCTCGCCTTCGCCTCCGGCACCGGCAACCGCGTCGTCCTCTTCGGCGCCCGCACCGGGCTGGACGGCATTGGTGGCGTGTCCGTCCTGGCTTCCGAGAACTTCGAGGAGGGCGCGGAGCGCAAGCTCCCGGCCGTGCAGGTCGGCGACCCCTTCGCGGAGAAGGTCCTCATCGAGTGCTGCCTGGACCTGTACAACGCCGGCGTGGTCGTCGGTATTCAGGACCTCGGTGGCGCGGGTCTGTCCTGTGCCGTCTCCGAGCTGGCCGCTGCCGGCGATGTCGGCATGCACGTCGTGCTCGACAACGTTCACCAGCGCGCCAAGGGCATGACCGGCGCGGAGATCCTTTCCTCCGAGTCCCAGGAGCGCATGTGCGCGGTCGTGGAGCCGGAGAAGCTCGATGAGTTCATGGAGATCTGCCGCAAGTGGGATGTCATCGCCTCCGACATCGGCGAGGTTACCGACACCGGTCGCCTGATCTGCGAGCACCAGGGCGAGGTCATCCTCGACGCCCCGCCGAAGACCATCGCGGACGAGGGCCCGGTCTACGAGCGCCCGTACCAGCGCCCGGCCAACCAGGACGAGCTGCAGAAGCAGGCCGACCTGCCGCGCCCGAATAACCTGCCGGAGCTGCGCCAGCAGCTGCTGGACCTGGTCGCCTCCCCGGCGCTGTGCTCCCGCGAGTTCATCACCGAGCAGTTCGACCGCTACGTCCGCGGCAACACCGTCCTGGCGAAGGACGCTGACGCCGGCATGCTGCGTATCGACGAGAAGACCAACCGCGGCATCGCGGTTTCTGCGGATGCTTCCGGCCGCTACGCGCAGCTGGACCCGCGCATGGGTGCGAAGCTCGCGTTGGGCGAGGCCTACCGCAACGTCGCCACCACGGGTGCGACCCCGGTGGCCGTCTCCAACTGCCTGAACTTCGGTTCCCCGGAGGATCCGGAGGTCATGTGGCAGTTCCGCGAGGCCGTCCACGGCCTGGCTGACGGCTGCGTGGACGTCGAGATCCCGGTCACCGGCGGCAACGTCTCCTTCTACAACCAGACCGGTGACACCCCGATCCTGCCGACCCCGGTGGTCGCGGTTCTGGGAACCATCGACGACGCCACCACCCGCCTGCCGCAGCAGATCGCGGAGGGCTCGGAGTACGAGCTGATCCTGGCTGGCGCGATGACCAAGGACGAGCTGGGTGGCTCCATCTGGCAGCAGGTTGTCCACGACAACCTCTCTGGCCTGCCACCGCAGATCGACCTGCACGCCGAGGAACGCCTGGGCAATGCCCTGTCCGCCCTGCGTGGCGTGGCAGCTGCAGCCACCGATCTCTCCGAGGGCGGCCTGGCGCAGACCATCGTCGAGCTGGCGATCCAGTCCAACACGGGTGTCACCGTCAACCCGGCGATGAACCTGGAGCCTGGCCTGGCTGCCAGCGATGACCTGCACGAGCAGCTCTTCGTCGGCCTGTTCTCCGAGACCGCCACCCGCGTGGTGCTCGCGGTGCCGAAGGCAAGCTACGGCAAGGCGATGGAGATCCTCGCCGACCACGAGGTTCCGGCTGCCTGGATCGGCCGCACGGGCAGCGTGGACGCCGAGGGCCGCCCGGAGGTCTGCTTCGAGGTTGGCGCGACCGGCAACCTGCCGGGCGATCAGCCGGAGCCTGCGGAGCAAGACGCATCCGAGGACGGCGAGGTCGCACGCCTGGTCTTCAACGTCGAGGAGCTGCGCAACGTGTGGGAGGCAACCCTGCCTGCGCTCTTCGGCCACGCCACCGGCGCGAACTCCACTGTCTAGGTCGCACAAGCCCTAGCTAGGGGAGGGCTGGCCCAACTGCTAGCCCTCCTGATCGCCGAGCTGAGACTCGAGCGCTTGAATGCGCTCCTTCAGCTCGGCGATATCTTTTCGGTATAGGCCCAGTGTCTCGTCGACCTGGGCCTTCGTCCATCTCGGCTGAATGTGCTTCGAGCAATTCGCGTCGGTGGCCACCAGATCCACGACCATGATGCGTTCGGTGGGCTGGCGGAGCCGTTCGCCACCGATGGTGGTCGCGTCCTCGGCGAGCTCGGGGTCGTCAGCGGCCTCCACGATGCGGGCGTGACCGAAGACCTTCAGACGGCGACGCAGCGGGTAGTCGACAAAGAACAGGCACACCCGCCCGCCGTCCTCCCCGCCCCGGTCCACATTGCCGGTGGTGACGAACTGGTTATTGCCGTGGAACTCCGGCCAGAACAGTCGCTTGCCGTCCGCGCTGATGTGCACGAAGCCCTGCGGTCCGCCGCGGTGCTGCACGTACGGCCACCCGGTGCCGGTGACGGTGGAGATGTAGAAGTGCTGGGCGCTGCGGATCAGCTTGCGGGCCTTGCCGTCGAGCCCGTCGAAGGGGCCGTCGGCGTGCCCTTGTTCGACGCCTGGAAGCTGCGTTTCCTCGCTGTGCTGTCGGGCGCGGACGAAGCGGTCGTAGGCGATCTTCTCGTAGGTCAGCTCATCGGTCATCGGCCGGCTCCTTCCAGGTTTGGTCGTACAGGGTCGCTGAGTTCGGCAGCCGCCCTAGGTCTGGCAGTCACCTTTGACGGTCGCACTAGAGCAGTAGGACGTCCACCTCTTCGCCCTCGGCGGGGCCCGCGGATCCTGCCGGGATCACCACCATGCCATCCAGCCCCACGAGGGAGGCGACGAAGTGGGAGCCGAAGCGCTGGCCGCTGAACGCATCCACCACCGGTTCGGTGCCGGAGTAGTCCACCCGGACGGGGGAGAGTAGCGTGCGCCCAGTGCTGGCTGGGAAATGTCCGCGGACTCGGGCGCGCACGCTCGGGCGGTTGAGGGCGGTGCCGTAAGCAGGCAGCCCCCGCATGCGGCGGAGCAGCGGGGCTACGAAGATGTGGAAGCTCACCCACACACTCACGGGGTTGCCGGGCAGGCAGAGCAGGGGAGTGCCCGCCCACAGCCCGCCGCCCTGGGGCTTGCCCGGCTGCATATTCAGCGGGCCGAACCACATGTCTGTGCTGTTCTCTCCAGCGACCTGTTTGACCACGTCGAAGGCCCCGGCGGAGATGCCACCGGTGGTGACGATGAGGTCGTGGCTGACAGCGAGCTCGTCCAGCAGGTGGCGGAAGGCCTCGGCGTCGTCCCGGACCTGATGAACGCTGGCGGTGACCCCGGCGCCCAGTGCCTCGGCGAGCTGGGCGGCCATCGGGCCGTTGGAGTCCGGGATGCGGGGGAGGCTGCTTTCAGATCCGGCCCCGGCTTGGCCGGTCTCGGCACCCTTGGTCACCGCGACCTCGTCGCCCGTGGTGACCACCGCGACGCGCAATTCGGGGTGGACCTCGACCTCAGCAACTCCGGTCGCGATGAGCGCGGCGACGGTCCCGGCGTCGAGCTCGCAGCCTGCAGGGGCGAGTGCCTCGCCTGCGCGGATGTTGGAACCGGCGCGGCGCACGTGCGACTGCTCGGGGTTGAGCTCGTAGACCTCGATGGCCTCGGGCAGCGGGTGCGGGCCGGCGGGGATATTCGTCGCCTCCACCGGGATGATCAGAACCTCGGCGCCCTCCGGAACCGGGGCGCCCGTCATGATGCGCTGGGCGTGACCCGGTGGCGGCAGCTCGGGGGCCGCACCGGCGAAGACATCGCCGGAGACGGGAAAACGCAGCGGGGTCGTGCGCAGATCCCGGGCTTCCAGGTCTGGGGGCACGTCCGAGGCGCGGATGGCGAAACCATCCATCGCAGAATTGGAAAACGGCGGAACGGCCTGCTGGGCGCTCACTGGGCGCGCCAACACTCGGCCCAATGCCTGGGTAAGCGGCAGCGTCTCAGTTCCACGACCCGTCCGTTGCAGCCAGGCATCGGCCAGCGACTGGGTAAAGCGGTAGTGCTCCTCGATGGAACGCATATGCCCACCCGTGCCGTGGCAGGGGTGGGCGGCGGTGTTTGTCACTGGGCTAGTCGCTGAGCTTGGTATTGCCCGGCAGCGGGGAGACCAGCGGCTTCGGCACGTAGGTGGAGCGCAGCTCGCGCAGCGTCATCGCGTGCTGCTCCAGGCGCTTATCCTCGTTGGTCTGCGGCACGTACTGGCGAGCTGGCAGCGCGTGGCCGTCAACGTCCACCGCCACGTAAGTGAAGGAGGCGTGGATCGCGGTCGGCAGGTTCGAAGTGTCCTCGCGCGGGTCGCCCGCGCGCAGGTGGACGGAGACGGACATCGAACGGGCGTCGGTGCGGATCAGGCGGGCGTCCACCTCGATCAGGTCACCGATGGAGACCGGACGGTAGAAGCGGATGCCACCGGCGTAGACGGCGACGGTGCGCTCCCCGGACCAGCGCATGGTGCAGGCCGTCGCGGCCTCGTCGATCCACTGCATCGCGGTACCACCGTGGACGTCGCCGCCCCAGTTGACGTCCGTGGGCTTAGCGAGGAAGCGGGAGGTGACCTGCGGTGCCGTGGAATCGTCCGTGTAGGACTGGCGCAGCATCTCCTCCTCGATCGCCTTGCGCAGCTGGATGCGGGACAGCGCGGCCTCCTCGACGCGCTTCTCCTCCTCGGTCTGCGGGATGTACTTCGGGACGGCCTTGGACCGACGGTTCTCGTCCATGGCGACGAAGATCACCAGGCAGTCGCAGGCGCGGGTGAACTGGCCGTCGCGCGGGTCAGCGGAGAGCACCTCGTTGACGATGTGCATGGAGGAACGCCCGGTGTAGGCGATGCGGGAACGCACCTCGACCAGGTGGCCGGAAGGAATTGGGCGGGTGAAGTGGATGTGACCCACATAGGCGGTCACGCAGTAAGACTGGGACCAGCCCACGGCGCAGGCATAGGCCGCCTTATCGATCCACTCCAGTACACGCCCACCGTGCACGCCCATGCCGCCGGCGTACAGCACGTCGGTGGGGGAGGCGAGGAAACGCAGCGTGACGAGCGGCGATGGCCCCTCCGTGCTCGTCACTTCTGGTTGAGCCGTCAAGGTCTCATCGGTGTTTGTAGACGTCGCATCTTTACCCATGAAGGCCATGTTAAAGCACAGTCTGATAAAACATTGACACAGTGGCGATTTTGTTGCACAGAAACCTGGGGGAAGTGGTTATTTGTGCAGCTCAAGGGCCTTCTATGGGGTGCCTCACGTTGTTGCGAAAATGGCTTGTCCGCAGAGGTTATTAGGGTGGGGGTCATGAGCCGAAAATTAAGTGGTCTTGAGCTGACTGCCGCGGCGACCGAGGCGATGGCCGCCGTCGCGGACTGGGTGGCGGATCCGGAAGGTCAGCCCGTGCCCTCCCGGCAAGCGCTTGCGGATGCGGTCCGGCGCAGCGCTGAACTTCTCGCACAGGATGCGCCCGGGAATACCGTGGAGCTTCGGGTGCCGCCCTTCGTGGCGGTGCAGTGCGTGGCCGGGCCGGTGCATCGCCGGGGGAATCCGCCCAACGTCGTGCAATGCAGCCCGCTGGCCTGGCTGCGGGCTGCGGCAGGAGCGGCGTCATTGACGGAAATGTCAGAACGAGCGGGCGCCGACGCGGCGGGCAGTCCGATGGGCAGGATCAGCGTCGAGCTTTCCGGAACCCGTGCTTCGGAGATGGAGCGCCACTTGCCTCTGTTTGGAAGACATTAAAGGGCTGGTAATGTCGTGATAGTGGCAAAAGATACTGGCCTGAATTCTTTGAATGGGACCAACTCGGCACCGTCGGTGGACGCGGCACAGCCCGCCCAACCAGCGGACCGGGGGTACGACGATCACGGGGAGCAGCCTCCGCGCGAGGAATGCGGTGTCTTCGGGGTATGGGCACCGGGGGAGGACGTCTCGAAGCTGACCTACTACGGGCTGTACGCGCTGCAGCACCGTGGCCAGGAAGCAGCGGGCATCGGCGTCGGCAGCGGCGACCAGATCCTCGTGTACAAGGACCTCGGCCTGGTCAGCCAGGTGTTCGACGAGCAGATCCTTAACTCCCTGAAGGGGCACATCGCGATCGGTCACACCCGTTACGCGACGGCCGGTGGGGGACGCTGGGAAAACGCCCAGCCGATGTTCCGCATGGCCTCGGACGGCACGGACGTCGCCCTGGGGCACAACGGTAACCTCACCAACTACCTGGAGCTGATGGCCGAGGCCGCGGAGAAGCGCCTCGTGAACCCCGCTGACGAACCGAGCGACTCGGACGTCATGTGCGCGCTCATCGCAGACCTCATCGACGAGAACACCTCGATGGAGGATGCTGCGCTCCAGCTCTTCCCGCGGGTCAAGGGTGCATACTGCCTGACCTTCACAGACGGCAAGGGCCTGTACGCGGTGCGCGACCCGCACGGCGTGCGCCCGCTGAGCATCGGCAAGCTCGCCAACGGCTGGGTCGTCTCCAGCGAGACCGCGGCCCTGGATATCGTCGGCGCGGAGTTCGTGCGCGACGTCGAGCCAGGCGAGTTCATCGCAATCAACGAGGACGGCATCCGCTCCCGCAAGTTCGCCGAGGCGACCCCGAAGGGCTGTGTGTTCGAGTACGTCTACCTCGCGCGCCCGGACTCGGTTATCAATGGCCAGCCAGTGAACGCGACCCGCGTGGACATCGGCCGCCGCCTGGCGGAGGAGTGGCCGGCTGAGGGCGACCTGGTGATCCCGGTGCCTGACTCCGGCACCCCGGCGGCGGTGGGCTACGCCCAGGCCTCCGGCATCCCATTCGGCCAGGGGCTGACGAAGAATGCCTACGTGGGGCGCACCTTCATCGAGCCCTCCCAGACCATTCGCCAGCTGGGTATCCGACTGAAGCTGAACCCGCTGCGCCACGTGATCGAGGGCAAGCGCCTGATCGTGGTGGACGACTCCATCGTGCGCGGCAATACCCAGCGGGCGCTCATCCGCATGCTGCGGGACGCGGGCGCGGCCGAGGTGCACGTGCGCATTGCCTCCCCGCCGGTGAAGTGGCCGTGCTTCTACGGCATCGACTTCCCGTCGCCGAACGAGCTGCTGGCCAACAACGTGGACCCAGACAACATGGTGGAAGCCATGCGGGAAGAGGTCGGCGCGGACTCCCTGGGCTTCGTCTCCACGGAGGCGATGGTGGAGACCAGCGCGCAGCCGCGGGAGACCCTGTGTGCTGCCTGCTTCGACGGCGTGTACCCGCTGGGTCTGCCGGCGGGCAACCCGAACGCGGAGCAGGTTCGCCTCCGGCAGCGCCGCCTCGCGGAGGAGGCTGAGCAGGCCGCAGGTGGCAGCGATGCCTCAAGCAACAACCCCGAAGAAAACTAGCGATTGAACACCCTCGGCGGAAGCCGGATTTCACAAGCAGGAGAAAACTCATGAGTGATGATCAGAAGACTCAAGCTGGGGCGTCCTACGCCGCCGCTGGTGTGGATATCGAGGCCGGCGACCGCGCTGTCGAGCTGCTGGCCCCGCTGGCGAAGCGCGCGACCCGCCCGGAGGTCCGCGGCGGGCTCGGTGGCTTCGCCGGGCTGTTCGCGCTGGGCGAGTACGACAAGCCGCTGCTGGCCGCATCCTCCGATGGTGTGGGCACCAAGCTGGCCGTCGCCCAGGCGATGGACAAGCACGACACCATCGGCCGCGACCTGGTGGCCATGTGCGTCGACGACCTCGTCGTCTGTGGCGCCGAGCCGCTGTTCATGCAGGACTACATCGCGATCGGAAAGGTGATCCCGGAGAAGGTCGCCGAGATCGTCAAGGGCATCGCGGATGGCTGCGAGGAGGCAGGCTGCGCCCTGCTCGGCGGCGAGACCGCCGAGCACCCGGGTGTCATGGGCGAGAATGACTACGACGTCTCCGCCACCTCCGTCGGTGTGGTCGAGGAGGCCAAGCTGCTGGGGCCAGACAAGGTCCGCCCGGGCGACGTGGTTATCGCGATGGAGTCCTCCGGCCTGCACTCCAACGGCTATTCCCTGGCCCGCAAGGTTCTCCTGCAGGACGCCGGCCTGCCGCTCGACCAGGAGGTGCCGGAGTTTGGGCGCACCCTGGGTGAGGAGATGCTCGAGCCGACCCGCATCTACGCGAAGGACTGCCTGGACCTGGCCGCAGAGTGCGACGTCCACACCTTCGCCCACATCACCGGTGGCGGCCTGGCTGCCAACGTGGCCCGCGTGATCCCGGAGGGCCTGGTCGCCGAGCTGCACCGCTCCACCTGGGTACCGGGCCCGATTTTCACCAAGATCCAGGAGCTGGGCGGGGTGGCCCAGGAGGAGATGGAGAAGACCTTCAACATGGGCGTTGGCATGGTCGCCATCGTGTCCGAGGAGGACGCCGACCGCGCGCTCGCGATGCTGGCGGCCCGCCACATGAAGGCCTGGCGCCTGGGCGTGGTCCGCTCCGGCGAGGGTGGTGCGACCCTGCAGGGCGAGCACCCGGCGGAGGGCTAAGCCTCTCTCGGGGGAAGCCCGTGGCGCCGGACGTTGCTGGCAGCCACGGGCCAACACGTAAAGCGGCTTCGCTGCCACCTGGGGGTGGGGCGAGGCCGCGGGGTAAAAAATACGGCCCGAGCGCGACCGGGTTTGTGAGGTCGTGGGCTCGGGCCGTATGGCGCGGGGGACTAGTAGCGGTGGTCGCTCCAGTCGTCCCACTCGTCATCGCGCTCGGAGTACTCGTCCTGCTGCGGAGCTCCAGAAAGCTCTCGCTGCAGACGCTCCAGATCCATTTCCGGAGCCTGGTACTTCAGTCGGCGAGCTACCTTGGCTTGCTTAGCCTTTGCGCGGCCGCGACCCATGGCTGACCCCCTTGAGAGATCGTATGGCGACTCGAGGGAACGGTCGCCTTCTTATTGTTTAAGCATTTCCTGGTCTACACCATAGCGAATTTTTTTCGCGAATTCCGAACCCGGCCCCGCTCCGCCCCGCGCCGCGCCGTGGGAAACCGTGGCCACGATGCGAGATGCATCGCAAAAGTGCAGGTCAGATAGGGTGGCGCGGCGGTGTCCGCGAAAATTAGCCGTTGCGCAGATTTTTGATCGCTGCGCGTCCCGGCTTTTCCGCGTCGTCCACCTTCACGTCCGCAGGGTCGATCGCGGCGTCCACCTCCCCGGCCTGCAGGGCTGGCACTGCCGCCGGGTCCGTCGCCAGCTTTTCCACCACATTGCGCCGCACTAGCGCGAGGGCAATCGGCCCCAGAATCGCGTCGTGCACGCTGCTGCCCACCCGGCCGATGCGGCGGCCACCCGCAGTAAGATCCGCGCCAACCTCCGGGAGCGCGTTCCGGGAGCCATCGAGGTGGAGCAGCACCAGAGTGCGAGGCGGCTTGCCGAGATTCTGCACGCGGGAGACGGTCTCCTGCCCGCGGTAGCAGCCCTTATTCAGGTGCACCGCATGCGCCGTCGGGCCCTCGCTCTCCTGGGCTAGCTGGGTCGCCCCGTGATTATTCTCGCCCAGGTACCAGGGAACCTCGTGGGGGATTGTCTTCTCGTCCGTGTCCTCGCCGATCACCGGCTGACGTGCGGCGATGCGCCAGGCGGTGTAAGCCATCAGCCCGGTTGGAGCGTAGCCAAGCTCACCGGTGGCGTGATCCCAGCTTCCGATCTGCGCATCAGCCGGCAGCCACACATCGGTCACCGCAATCTCGCCCAGTTTCCGGGTGCGCCAGGAGTGCGCATCCGGAAACGCTCCATCCGGGGTGGCTCCGAGCCCAGCCCGGTCATCCTCCGCCGACTCTTGCGCACCGGCCTTCTTCAGGACAGCCACCTGCACCAGGTCCAGGCGTTCGACCTCAACCTTCGCCCAGAAGATCATGCGGCTGAGGTAGGTCTCCAGTCCCTCGGCCTGCTCAGCGGCGACGTCCAGCAGGATGCCGTCCTCCAAGGCAGCGACCCCGAATTGGTATTCCACGTGGCCCTGCACGTCCAGGATGAGACCAAAGGTGGCCTGACCAGGCTGGATGGCGTTGATCTTCTGGCTGATCAGGTCGTTGAGCCAGGTCTTGGCCTCCTCACCGTGGACCCACAGGGCGACGCGGTCGAAGCGGTCGACGAGGCCGGTCGCGCCATCTTCGACGGCGTTCTGCTCACCAAGGGGGTTCCCGTAGTGCCAGGCGACGGGGTAGGTCTTGTCCTCGTTGGTCGCGCTGGCGCCGGGGACGTGGCTCAACAGGGGAGAGCTGGGGGTGGTCATGAAGGGAAAACAACCTTTCTGCGCTCGTTAGTTACCCCGATGCTAGTAGGGAATCGCCACGGCGATCGACCAGGGCATATTCTTAAGATGGATCCCGGCTTTAGCCCCGCGCCCCCGCGCGTGCTGCTTGCGGCGCGAAGGGGGCTAGCCGGTTGCTGAGGTGGCTTGACGAAAAAGGAGTAGCTATGGCGATTGTCATTGATGTTCTCGGCGCCACGGAACCCCGCATCTGGGACGCTGAGCAGCCGTTCCTCTATGCCGACGACCTCGCGGCAATCCGCGGGGATGGAGTCTTCGAGACCCTGATCCTGCGCGAGGACGTGGTGCGCAACATGGACCGCCACGCCTCCCGTTTCCAGTCGAGCGCGGCGATGCTGGAGCTGCCGGAGCCGGATATTCAGCGCTGGACTGCGGCCACCGAGCTGGCGGTCAGCGAGTTCGCTCGCGTCTACCCGGAGCAGCACGAAGCGGCGCTGCGCTGGGTCTACTCGCGCGGTCGCGAGTCGGGCGGTGAACCCACCGGGTGGATCACGGTGACCCCGGTGGGCGAGGCGCAGCTCAAAGCCCGCCGCGAGGGCGTCAGCGTCATGACCGCCGAACGCGGTTTCAGCCTCGATATTTCGGATCGCTCGCCGTGGGCACTGATCGGCGCGAAGACTCTCTCTTATGCCGCGAACATGGCAGCACTACGGGCAGCGAAGAAGGCCGGCTTCGACGACGTCATCTTCTTCAGCGAAGAAGGCACTGTCCTGGAAGGGCCGACGAGCAGCGTGATCATCGCCCGGGAGTCCGAGGGCGGCGGTAAACCACAGCTGCTGACTCCCTGCCCGCACACCGGGATCCTCCCGGGCACGTCGCAGGCTGCGGTATTCCGGCTCGCCGCGGAGCGCGGCTGGCCGGTGGCTGAAGAGCAGCTCACCGATGAGGACCTGCGCACCGCAGCGGGGGTATGGCTGGTGTCCTCGGTGCGGATTCAGGCGCGCGTCACGGCCATCGACGGCCAGCCCATGCCACGGCCGGCCTTCGCCGATGAGCTCGAGGCCCTGATCGCGGAGGCCGTCACCGCGCAGGCCTAGCTAGGCGCAGAGCTAGCCGCGCACTCGCTTGAGCTGCGCGGACATCCACGGCACCATCTCGCCATCGATGAGGCGCTCGTCGACCCAGCCCAGGTCGTTGTTCGGCATGAGACCGTAGAGGCGCTTGCCAGGGCCCAGGGCGCTCGGGCCGGTCTCGGTGGCCAGGGTGGAAGCGCTCTCCAGCTGCCAGGCGCGCTCAGTGAGCGGCTTGCCGTACATCAGCTCGATCATGCCGTCGGAGTGGGCGATGAGCAGCTCGATGTTGTCGTCGTTGTCGATGCGCCAGAAGCCGGCCTCGCGGCGCAGCAGCTCGCCTACCTCCGGCTCGCCCGCAGCCTCAGCGCTAGCCTCGCTGGCTTCCGCCGCAGCATCGCTCTCTGCCTCAGCGCCCTCCTCGGCGGGCGGGTTGATCTTCCAGGTGCGGGACTCGAAGCCCAGGCGGTTCTCGCCATCGTGGAAGATGCTCAGCTGCTGGCCGAAGGTGAACTCCTCCTCGCCCGGGTGCGCAGCCTGGCCCTGGCCGCGCCACACACCGACCAGCGGCAGGAGTGCGAGCAGGCCGTCGTGCAGGTTCGGGCCGAAGCGCAGGTTGGCGGTGTCCTCCGGGATCGGCAGGTCGCCGAAGACCGGCAGGTTCTTATCCGCCGTGCTCTTCGACTGCTCGGCGGCGAGGTTCACGGCCTGGTTGCCGTCCAGCTTCGGGCCGGAGTTGGTGCTTTCTGCCGGGGTGTTGGCACCCTGGTCAGGAGACTGATTATTAGCCTTATCGGAACTCATGGCCTCCACTCTATAGGGACGGCCGTTGCTCTTCCGTGAGGGGACGGGTCGGAGGGGTGAGGTCCCCGATGCTGACGGTGGTGTAGTAGTCCTCCGCCTCGATGAACACCGAGCCCCCTCCCACGTAGACGCGCATCGGGATCCCGGGGAAGGGGATGGAGTCCTTCTCGATCTTCAGTCGGAAGCCGTCCATCAGCGCCGCGGTGGTCGCCTCGTCCAGCTGATCAGCGGGGACGATCTCCGCGCCCTCCTTCTTGTTCACCGGTCCCTCGATGACGGTGACGGGGCGCAGGTAGACGTCGCCGCGCTTGATGCGGACCTTCATCTCGACGATCGCGGGGGCACGGAAACCCTTCGGGGTGCCGCGGAAGATCGCTTCGGTTTCCCACCCGCCGCGCGGGGAGATGTCTGCCTTATTCGAGACGTCCAGGTCAGGTATGCCCATCAGCTTTCCCAGGGGGACGACGCCCAGCTGGAGGCGGTGGAAGACCTTGCGCGCAGGAGCGTCGTGAATATCGCCCGTGAAGATCTGGGAGGCATTGACGTCGACGTACTGGGCGGAGGAGTGGACGGTGACGTCGCCGAATCCGGCGATGGGGACGTCCTTGGCGGTGACGGTGACGGCCTCCAGCTCCTTGGTGAGAGCCTGGGTGACGTAGGGGAATCCCGCGAGCATGACCTCCGGCGGCTTGGGCAGGTGCGAGCCCTCGTAGAGCTGCTGGGAGATCTTCGCCTCCGTGCGGGCGGCGATGAGGGAGTCCGTGAGCGTGAGCGCGAGGGATGCGACCAGAAGACCGGCGAGAACCTTCCACAGGCGGTGCCGGGGGCGCGGTGCTGGGGAGGTATCAGCCGAAATCTGCGGGTTTGCCATGAAGAACATTATGGCGCATCGATGGGCGCGGGCCATACCCGATCCGCGGCGGTGGGGTATCGATGGCGAAATCCGATGTCTGGGTGCTTGCGTAGGGTGGATAGAACACCAAGCGAGATGAACCAGAATTTTTCCGGGAGCGAGTTTTATGACCTGCACTTTCCACGCCTACGAGCAGCTTCACGCTCAGCCGGAGGTGGTCGCCGCAGTACACACCCTGCTCCGGGAGGTTGAACAGGCCGACGGGGTGGCTGCGCTGGGCGAGGCCTTCCTCAAGGGCATCGATGGGGACCACGGGCACCAGCACATCGTGGCCATGACCGACGAGCGTGTGGTGGGCGTCCTGGCGCTGGATGGCGCCGTGACCGCCAGTGTGAGCGGGGAGAACCCGACCGCAGAGCTAGCCGTCGCGCCCGATGTTCGTCGCCAGGGGGTAGCCCGTGGCATGCTCGCGGCGGCGCGCGAAGACCTGGGGCTGACTGGCCCCCTGGATACGTGGGCGCACGGGGATTTGGCACCGGCTCGTGCGATGGC